>CAMSIF010000012.1 GCA_947058885.1 uncultured Clostridia bacterium | reverse complement strand
GTTTGTGGACGAAAGCCATGTTACCCTGCCCCAGGTCCGGGCTATGTTCAACGGAGACCGGGCCAGAAAGGAAAGCTTGATTCAGTACGGTTTCCGCCTTCCCTGCGCGTTCGACAACCGGCCCTTAAAATTTGACGAGTTCCAGACCCGCTTCCACCAGGCCGTCTATGTCTCCGCCACTCCGGCGGACTACGAGCGTTCTCAGGCGGACCAGATTGTGGAGCAGGTTATCCGTCCCACAGGCCTCCTGGATCCCCGGGTGGAGGTACGGCCCGTATCCGGACAAATCGACGACCTCATCGGGGAGATCAACGCCCGCAGCCAGCGTAACGAACGTGTTCTCGTAACGACTCTGACGAAAAAAATGGCGGAGGATTTGACGGAGTATCTCACGAAATCCGGCATTAAGGTCCGTTATATGCACCATGACGTGGAGACCATTCAGCGCATGGAGCTTATCCGTGACCTGCGGTTGGGAGAATTTGACGTGCTGGTCGGCATCAACCTCCTGCGGGAGGGCTTGGACATGCCCGAGGTCAGTCTGGTAGCTATTTTGGACGCCGATAAGGAGGGCTTCCTCCGCAGCGAAACAAGCCTCATCCAGACCATCGGCCGCGCCGCCCGAAACGCGGAAGGTCTGGTGATTCTTTACGCCGACACGATTACCCGCAGTATGCGTGCCGCCATGGACGAAACAGAGCGCCGCCGGAAAATTCAGGACGGTTTCAACAAAGCCCACGGCATTGTGCCGAAGACGGTCATTAAATCCATCCGGGAAATTCTGGAGCTCTCCAAATCCGAGGCTGAGGCGCAGAAAAAATCCGGTAAGAAGCTCACCAAGCGGGAAGTGGAGGAAGAGATTGCCAAGCTGGAGAAACAGATGCGCGAGGCCGCCAAGATGATGGAATACGAATACGCCGCCGTTCTGCGGGACCGGCTCATCGAGCTGAGAAAGGATTTGCATTAGACATGTCCGCCTGGAAAAAATACCTCCCTCATCTGTGCATCCTCCTGGGAGGGGCAAGCTGGGGGATGATTGGCCTGTTCAGCCGCTATCTGTTAAACGGCGGTCTTTCTCCCAGAAACATCGTTCTTGTTCGCAACATGGGCGGGCTGCTTCTGCTGACGGTAATTTTCCTCCTGTTTGACCGCTCCGCGCTGAAGATAAACTGGCGGCACCTGCCCTGCTTTTTCGGTACTGGCATAATCAGCGTGCTGCTCTTTACGCTCCTGTATTTTTCCTGCCAGCAGCAGTGCTCTCTTGCGGTGGCGGCGGTCCTGCTCTATACCGCTCCCACCTTTGTTGTCATAACAAGCGCGCTTCTGTGGAAGGAGCCTGTCACAAAGAAAAAGCTTGCCGCTCTTGCGCTGGCGTTTCTCGGCTGCGCCTGTGTCAGCGGCATCTTCAGCGGCGGGGTTTCCGTCACGCTTCAGGGCTTTCTTTTTGGCCTTGGCAGCGGCTTCTTTTACGCTATGTACTCTATTTTTGGACGCTATGCCCTTGCCCGCTATAAACCCATGACTGTCACCTATTACACCTTTGTATTTGCCGGACTGGGTTCCTGCTTTGTCACTAACCCGATGGAGGCCGTATCCCTTCTGACCTCCAACGCCGTACTGATCTGGTCTGCCCTTGGACTGATCGCTGTAGCCACCGTATTGCCCTATATCCTCTATACCCGCGGTCTCTCGGATGTGGAAAGCGGAAAGGCATCCATCCTCGCAAGCGTGGAACCGGTGGTAGCCGCTCTGGTTGGAGTTGCCGTTTTTGGGGAACCTATGAGTATCTGGGTAGCTTTAGGCTTAGGATGTATTCTGGCTTCCGTGTATGTTCTGCGGTGAACCGCTCCGCCGGAATCCCATCTTGTTATAAATATTTTATTGGGACAAAAATTTCCTAAAACAGCTTTACAAAAAAGATGGACAAAACTTTTATTCGCGCTTCGCGCACTTCCTTGGAGGATTCATCTTATGCAAGACAAAATCTACATCAAAGGCGCACGAGAAAATAACCTGAAAAACGTGGACGTGGAAATCCCCCGCGACAAGCTGGTAGTCGTCACCGGCCTCTCCGGTTCAGGAAAGTCAAGCCTGGCCTTTGACACCATCTACGCCGAAGGCCAGCGCCGGTACGTGGAGAGCCTTTCCTCCTACGCCCGCATGTTCCTGGGGCAAATGGAGAAGCCCGACGTGGACTACATCGACGGACTCTCCCCCGCCATTTCCATCGACCAGAAAACCACCAGTAAAAACCCCCGCTCCACCGTCGGCACAGTAACGGAAATCTATGATTACCTCCGTCTCCTCTGGGCCCGCGTGGGTACCCCGCACTGTCCCGTCTGCGGCAAGGAAATCCGCCAGCAGACCATCGACCAAATCATCGACCAGATTATGGAACTGCCCGAAGGTACGCGTATTCAGATTCTCTCTCCCGTTGTCCGCGCCCGGAAAGGCGAGTACGCGAAAGTCTTCGAGGACGCCCGAAAATCCGGTTATGTCCGCGTGCGGGTAGACGGCTCTCTCTATGAGCTGTCGGAAGAAATTAAGCTGGAGAAAAACAAAAAGCATGATATTGAGGTTGTAGTAGACCGCCTTGTCATTCGCCCCGACGTCCGCCGCAGGCTCACGGACAGCGTGGAGACCGCATCCAATTTGGCTGGCGGTATCGTCATCGCGAACGTCCTCCAGGAGGAGCGCGATATTCTCTTCTCCCAGAACTACGCCTGCGAGGACTGCGGCGTCAGCATTGAGGAGCTGACTCCCCGGATGTTCTCCTTTAACAATCCCTACGGCGCGTGTCCCGCCTGCACGGGTCTGGGAAGCCAGCTGAAGGTAGACCCGGACCTCATCGTACCAGATGGGGACAAAACCATCCTTGAAGGGGCTATCCAGGCCAGCGGCTGGGCCAACATCCGAGGCGATGGTATCAGCCGCATGTATTTCGACGCCCTCGCGAAAAAATACCGGTTCAAGCTTACTACGCCCTGGAAAGACCTGACGCCGTCGGTGAAGGATATCATCCTCTACGGCACAAAAGGGGAGGAGCTGGAGCTGCACTACGACCAGCCCCGAGGGAAAGGCGTACTCCGCCAGCCCTTTGAAGGCATCTGCAATAACTTACAGCGCCGTTACAGCGAAACGCAGTCCGATTCCTCCCGCCGCGACCTGGAGGAGGTCATGAGCGAGAGTCCCTGCCCAGTGTGCAAGGGCCGCCGGCTGAAAATGGAAAGCCTGGCCGTAACGGTTGGCGGCAGCAGTATCTTTAATTTTACTACCATGCCTGTAACCGCCGCCCTGAAATTTGTGGAAGGACTGGAGCTTACCAGAACCCAAACCATGATTGCCGATCAGATTCTAAAGGAAATCAAGGCACGTTTGGGATTTCTGCGCAGTGTGGGTCTGGAATACCTTACCCTCAGCCGTTCCGCCGCCACCCTATCCGGAGGTGAGAGCCAGCGTATACGTCTGGCCACTCAGATTGGCTCCAGCCTGATGGGCGTGCTCTATATTCTGGACGAGCCCTCCATTGGCCTCCATCAGCGGGATAATGACAAGCTGCTGGAAACCCTCCGCCAGCTCCGCGACCTGGGCAACACCCTGGTTGTGGTAGAGCATGACGAGGACACGATGCGGGCCGCGGATTATATCATCGACGTGGGTCCCGGCGCGGGGATCCACGGCGGTCAGATTATCGCCGCGGGCACCCCGGAGGAGGTTGCCGCCAATCCCGCTTCCCTCACAGGCCAGTACCTCAGCGGCAGACGGTATATCGCTGTACCCGAAAAGCGGAGACAGGGCAGCGGAAAGACGCTGACCGTCCGGGGGGCGGCGGAGAACAATTTGAAAAACATCGACGTTTCCATCCCTCTGGGGACTTTGACGTGCGTTACAGGCGTCTCCGGCTCCGGAAAAAGTTCCCTGGTCAACGAAATCCTCTTCAAACGGCTGGGGGCTGACCTCAACCGTATGAAGTGCCGTCCCGGCAAACACAAGGCGATGGAGGGAGAAGAATTTCTGGACAAGGTTATCAACATCGACCAGAGTCCTATTGGACGTACGCCCCGGTCCAACCCCGCCACCTATACCGGCGTTTTCAACGACATCCGGGAGCTTTTCGCCTCTACGCCGGAGGCCAAGGCCAGGGGCTACGGATCCGGACGTTTCAGCTTTAACGTCCGGGGAGGACGCTGCGAAGCCTGCTCCGGAGACGGCCTTCTGAAAATTGAGATGCATTTTCTCCCGGACATCTACGTTCCCTGCGAGGTTTGTAAGGGGAAACGGTACAACCGGGAAACTCTGGAGGTCCGTTATAAGGGAAAAAATATTTATGAGGTTCTGGAGATGACGGCCGAGGAGGCTAAGGAATTCTTCAAGGCTCTTCCAAAAATCGGCAACCGGATGACTACCTTGTGTGACGTGGGGCTTGGGTATATTAAAGTGGGACAGGCATCCACAACTCTGTCCGGCGGCGAGGCACAACGGGTAAAGCTGGCAACAGAGCTGAGTAAACGGAGCACCGGAAGCACCATCTATATTTTGGACGAGCCTACTACCGGTCTCCACACCGACGATGTGGGCAAGCTTCTGGAGGTTTTGCAGCGGCTGGTAGACGTAGGAAACACGGTGGTGGTTATTGAACACAACCTGGATGTTATCAAATGCGCGGACCACATTATCGACCTTGGCCCGGAGGGAGGAGACGGCGGCGGAACCATTGTCTGCACGGGTACTCCGGAGGAGGTTGCAGGCTGTGAGGCGAGCTATACGGGCAAGTATCTGAAAAAAATCCTGGCGAAATAGAAAAGAGGTTTCCTGAATGGATATGAATCTGGTGACGCAGCCCCTGCCGGCGGATCTGATGCCCTGGCTGACGGAGAATCCTATCGGAGAATTCTGCTTTACCGCCCTGGTGTCTATGATTCCGGTGGTGGAGCTGCGGGGGGGCATTCCCTTCGGCGTGGCGAGGGGACTGCCGGTTTGGGCGGCTTTTCTGGCGGCTATTGTGGGAAATTTTCTGCCGGTTCCCTTCATCATTGTTTACATCCGGCGGATTTTTCAATGGATTCGCCGGAGGCTGCCCTGGCTGGACGGTCTGGTGGACCGTCTGGAGCGGAAGGCCCATCTGAAGGGGCAGAAGGTGACAAAGTATAAATATCTGGGGCTGTTGGTTTTCGTGGCGATTCCTCTGCCGGGGACCGGAGCGTGGACCGGGTCTTTGGCTGCGGCGTTCTTAGAAATGCCGCTGAGGAAAGCTTTGCCGTCCATTTTTGCGGGGATTGTGATTGCAGGAGTGGCAATCAGTATTCTCACCTACGGAGTGGCGAGTCTGTTCTGAGGGCCCACTGTCAAAAGCCCGGCGGGGCGCATAAGCTGGCATAGGAAAGTCTTGAAGCCGCAGGCGCGGCGGAACGGAGGAAGATTATGCAGCTATGGCAGGATGGGCTGGTAGCAATGCTGGCGGCGGTAGGGCTGGCGTCTCTGATGTGGGCGGCGGTTAAAGTGGTTTTGTACGCTGGGCCGGAGAAACGGCAGGGTGTGGTAGCGGTGATACCCGCTCAGGGGGACGGGGAGTCTCTGGAGGAACAGGTACATGTTCTGGAGCGGTTGAGGCAGGAACAGGGTGTGATAGGGATGATTTTGCTGGTGGACTGCGGGCTCAGCGAGGAAGGGGAGAAGCTTTCACGAATGCTGGAGAGGAAGGACCGTTGGGTAGCAGTGTGCCGGAAGGACGAGATAAGCGGATATCTGGCAGGGTAGAACCATCCGCTGTACAGCTTTTCTTTTTGATACTTTTTCTTTTCGCGAAAAGAAAAAGTATGTATGCCAAAAGGAGGGACCAGCATGAACGGGCGTTGTACCATAGATGGAACCATCCAGCATGTGATCTTCCAGAACGAGGAGAACGGCTATACGGTGCTGCGCCTTGTGACCGGCGACGGGGAGGCGGTGACGGTAGTAGGCACCATCCCCTGCGCCGCGCCGGGAGAGAATCTGATTGTAACGGGGCAGTGGGTGAGCCATCCTGTCCATGGGGAGCAGGTGCAGGCGGACCAGGTGGAGCGGCATATGCCCACTACAGAGAATGAAATTTTGGATTATCTTTCCTCTGGGATTATCAAGGGCGTTGGTCCGGCAACCGCAGACAGGCTGGTGCAGATGTTTGGGGTTCATACGCTTGCGGTGCTGGAGGATGAGCCGGAGGAACTGGCGAAGGTAAAAGGGATTACGCCCAAGAGGGCCAGGGAAATCTGCGAGAGCTACCGGTATCTGACGGGGATGCGGCGTCTGCTGGAGTTTTTGTCCTTGAACGATCTGCCGTTGAGTTTGGCGCTGCAACTGTACCGGAGGTATGGGGCTGGGGCTCTGGAAACTTTGAAGGCAAATCCGTATATGCTGGTGGATGAGATATACGGTGTAGATTTCGCCGTTATGGATGAAATTGCGCTATCTATGGGGATGGCTGGAGACAGCGGGCGCAGAATGGAGGCGGCGGTACTCTTTGAGCTGAGCCACAACCTGAATAACGGACATGTTTTTTTGCCAAGGGACAAGCTGATTGGGGCGGCGGTGCAGCTGATAGACTGCCCCGCTGACTTAATTGAGGCAGCTCTGGATAATCTTATCAGCCGGGGAAACGTCAAATGCGAGCGGGTAGCCAAGGTGGAGGCCTGTTATTTGAGACGGCTGTATGAGGCGGAAATCTACGTGACGGAAAAATTGCAGCGGATGATGCAATGCCATGCGGACCGGCTGGATTACGTGGCAAACCGGGTGGACCAGATTTTGGAGCAGATAGAGGAAGAACAGCAGGTCACCTATGCCCCGGCCCAACGGCGGGCAGTGGAGCTGGCGGCGCGGCAGGGCGTTGTGCTGCTGACTGGCGGTCCAGGTACGGGAAAGACCACGTCGGTGCGGGGGATTCTGGCGATGCTGGACCGGATGGGATGCACTACTCTGCTGATGGCTCCTACGGGGAGGGCGGCGAAGCGTCTGGGGGAGCTGTGCGGCAGAGAGGCGCAGACTGTCCACCGGGCTTTGGGAATGATTTGGAAGGAAGACGCGGTAGTCTTCCAGAAAAACGAGAAGGAGCCTTTGCAGGCGGAGGCGGTCATCGTGGATGAGATGAGCATGGTGGACCTGCCGTTGATGAGCGCACTGCTGGCGGCGGTGAAGGACAGCTGCCGTCTGGTGATGGTAGGCGACCCGGACCAGCTGCCGTCCGTGGGACCGGGGAACGTGTTTGGAGACCTTATTCGCAGCGGACGGGTGGAAACCGTGAGCTTGACGGAGATTTTCCGGCAGGCGGAGGCTTCGGCTATTGTCCGGGCGGCCCACGCGGTGAATCAGGGGGCGCTTCCGGAGCTGAGAAACCAGCCAAACAGCGACTTCTTTTTTATGCGCCGCCGGGACCCGCTGGCGGCGGTGGATTTGGTGGTGGAGCTGTGCGGGACGCGGCTGCCACAGAATATGGGAATAGAATCCGGACAGATTCAGGTGCTGTGTCCCACCCGGCGCGGGGAATGGGGTACCTGGGCGATGAACCGTGCGCTTCAGGCCGCGCTGAACCCGCCGGGACCAGAAAAACGGCAGAAAATCTGGGGCGAGGCGGTGTTCCGAACCGGGGACAGGGTAATGCAGGTGCGCAATAATTACGATGTTCTTTGGACGCGGAACGACGGCGTTACCGGATCGGGCATCTTCAACGGCGACGTGGGAGTAGTAGAGGATATCGAGCCGGGCGGAGAACTGCTGACCATCCGGTTTGACGACCGGACCGCTGTCTATACCGCAGATATGCTGTCGGAACTGGAGCTGGCCTACGCGGTGACGGTACATAAAAGCCAGGGCAGCGAATACCGCGCGGTGGTGCTGACGGCTCTGCCAGCCGCTCCGGCGCTGATGGTGCGGGGGGTGCTGTACACTGGTATCACCCGGGCCCGGGAACTGCTGGTGGTAGTGGGGGATGACGCCGCCCTGGGACGCATGGCGGAAAATGACCGCCAGCAGCGGCGTTACAGCGGGCTGCGGTGGCGGCTGAGAAACAGCGGAAAAGATGAAAAGGGCTGATACCGGGGTGGTATCAGCCCTTTTTTCCGTATAACAGGTCTTAGCCGGGCAGGCTGCCGCTGCCCTTGAGGTGGAACCTTCTGGTCTGGTCCTGGAGCAGGCGGACCTGGTCGAAGAGCTCCGAGCTTACCGCCGCGGATTCCTCGCTGGTGGCGGAGTTGGTCTGAACCACGGCGGAAATCTGACCCACGGCCTCCGCTACCTGGGCGATAGCCTCCGCCTCGCTGCGGACCGCCTCAGTGATGGTGTGGATATCGCTGTTGGAACGGGTGACAAGCTCCAAGGTCTTCTGCAAGGTACCGGAAACCTCGCTGACAATTTCGCTGCCCCGCTCCGTGGCGTGGACGGAGTTCTCAATCAGGTCCTTGGTGGCCTTGGCGGCCTGGTCGGACTGAGAGGCGAGACTGCGGACCTCGTCCGCCACAACGGCGAAGCCCTTGCCCGCCGCGCCGGCCCGGGCCGCCTCCACGGCGGCGTTCAGAGCCAGGATATTGGTCTGGAAGGCGATGTTTTCAATGGTGGAGAGGATGCGGCCAATCTCCTGAGAGGCGTTGGTGATATCGCCCATGGCGGCTACCATCTGCTCCATCTGCTGGCCGCTGAGGGTAACCTGCTCGCCGGTGAGGCGGGCGTTTTCCTGGGCGCGGCCCGCGCTTTGGACATTGCGCTCCGCGCTCTTGGAGAGGTCGTCCAGGGTGGCGTACATCTCCTCAATGGCGCTGGCCTGCTCGGTTGCGCCCTGAGCCAGGGCCTGAGAACTGTTGGAGAGCTGTTCAGCGTTGCCGGAGATGCGCCGCTCCGCCTGGCCAATCTGGTCCAGAGTGTTGGAGAGATTGGTAGTCAGGCTCTCAATAGAGGTCTCAATGGAGCGGAAGTCCCCAATAAAGGGCGTGGAGGTATGTACGTCAAAATTGCCCTGGGAGAGCTGGCCCATGATGCGGTTGATGTCGGCAACGTAGCCGTTGATCTGCCCCATGGATTTCCGCAGGGTATCCGCCAGACTGCCCAGCTCGTCTTCGGCGGTGAAATCCAGTTCAAGATCCAGACGGCCCTCCTGAAGGGGCTTGCTGCTGCTGGTAATCTTAATAATAGATTTAACCACGTGCCGCAGTACATACTGTACCAGACTGAGCAGACAGATGAGAGCCAGCGCAAGGCAGAAAGCGCAGGTCAGATGCATGGTGACAATCGTACGCTCCATGCGGGCCTCGCTCTCCTGGCTGAGGGCGGTCCCGCGCTCTACCACCTGATCCAGCAGGCCCACCAGAGTTGTCAGGTTGGACTGAATGCTAGTTTGGAAAAACTCCTGAGCTCTGGCCTTGCTGGACATTTCCAGGGCTTCGGTAGCGGAGGCGTGAAGCTGCTTGTGGAGGGGCTCCAGCTGAGAGCGCAGGGAGAGCACAGACTCGTCTTCTGTACCCGCCTCGCCATAAAGCCATTGGCCCAGAACGCAGGTGGTGGGGTCAATGCTGCCGGTGAACTCCGTGCCCGCGTAGAGGGCGTTGCTGAGATTGGAGGCCCACTTGTAATGGGCGGTCTCCGCCTTTTGCGCGTTATTCAGAAGAACGTTGGCTTGAGCGTTATCCACCTGTATGCTTTGGATATGGAAAATGTTGTAGGTGGTTACAAAACTGAACAGCAGCACTGAGGCAAGAGCCGCCGTTATCCGGATCCCCACCAGTTTTTTGATACTATTACGCATAAGCAAGCATCCTTTCTCTGTTACAATTTAATAGCGGGCCAGCGGCCCAGCCGGACAGAAACGCTTTCCCTGCCAGCAACCACAATTGCTCTGATTATACCTTACTTGGGCAGGATTGGCAAGAGCGAAATTGCACCTTTTTCTTCCAATTGAGGCGGAGGCGGGATAGTTTGGCGTTCCCTGTTACAAATATATTAATTTCCGTATTTTCTCTTTTAATTTAAGCGCGAATATGGTAAAATGTTGTCGAATAAAAAATTTCCGCGCAACCCGCGGCCAAAGAAAGTGAGAGAACCCATGAAAATGAGTGAACCCATGAAACGGATATTGGCCCTGAGCCTGAGCCTTCTGCTGGTACTAACTTTGCTGCCCGCAGGGGCTTTGGCAGTGGATACCTATACCACCAGCGTCGAGGGGGTGCGGATGATAGAGGAATTCGAGGGCTTCAGCAGTACAGCATATGCCGATAACGGGAAGTGGTACATCGGCTACGGCACGCTCTGCGAGCCGTCGGACTATCCCAACGGCATTTCTGAGCTGGAGGCGGACCAGCTGATGCGGGATGCCCTGGTGGTAGCGGAGGATGTGGTGAACAACCTGCTGATGGATTACAGCATCTCCGTTACACAATACCAGTTTGACGCCATGGTCAGTATGACCTACAACCTGGGGACGCAGTGGATTGTGCCTGAGTACCGGTTCTGCGGCTACCTCATCAGCGGTATCTGGCAGTATACCGAGACAGAGGTGGTCAACGCTATCGCGACCTGGTGCCACCAGGGGTCTATGGTGCGGGAAAGTCTGGTGAACCGGCGGCTGAGAGAGGCGTATTTGTTCCTCTATGGGCAGTACGACAACGCGGGACCGGACAATTACACTTACATACATTACAGCCCCAACGGCGGTACTGTGGAAAACCGGACGGTCTTTTATCCTGTGGGCCAGCCCTACGGAACGCTGGCGACCCCTGTCCAGAAGGGCCGCACATTCTTAGGATGGTATCTGGACGACGGCACTCAGATAACGGGCCTGGAGACAGCTATGGAAGATATCACCGTCACCGCCCGCTGGGACGGCGAAGGGACCGGGTCCGCTGATGAGGTAGACGTAACAAAGTGGGTTAACCCCTATAGAGATGTGTCCAGTACAGATTGGTATTACACCTATGTCCGGGAACTGAGCGTTAAAGCGATTGTGGGCGGCTACGCCGACGGTACCTTCCAGGCCGCCAAGGAGCTCAGCGCGGGAGAAGCGTTGAAGCTCATTCTGGTGGCGGCGGGATATCAGGACCCAGGCAATTCCGCCAGCGGGCATTGGGCGGAAAATTACCTGGCTTTGGCGGAGAGCCTGGGATGCGTGTACGCCGGGGAAATCGCTAATTTGGATGGCTCCATCAGCCGCCTGACCATCGCCCGGATTGCGGCGGTAGCTATGGGCCTGCTGCCCCGGGAGGGAGAGTCGCCCTTCGCGGATGTGAACGACGGCTATACCCTGGCCCTCTATGAGGAAGGGATCCTGAACGGCTCTGTTGTCAGCGGCCAGCGGTACTACCATCCCGAGGACGGTATTAACCGGGCGGAGATGTGCGCCATCGTCTCCCGGATTAACGGCTGGGAATACGAGGAGGTCAACGACCCCAGTAAATCTGGATTTATTAAATTCAGAAAGCAGTACCTGCCGGTACTTTGGGATGTACCGGTGGCCCCCTACAACAAAAACCTGTTCGTTCTGGACGGCAGCCGTATGTACTATAACGACCCCAATTATACCACGGAAATTGGTATTGACGTCTCCCGGCATCAGGAGGAGATTGATTGGACCAAGGTGGCGGCATCCGGGATTGATTTTGTCATGATCCGGCTGGGCTACCGGGGCTGGGGTTCCGAAGGAAAGGTGAATTTGGACGCTCGTTTTGAGGAGAACCTGAGAGGGGCTAAGGCCGCGGGACTGAAAGTGGGCGTATACTTCTATTCTCAGGCCATTACCACAGAAGAGGCTAGAGAAGAGGCGCAGTTTGTTCTAGATCATCTGGGCGGCGTGGCCCTGGAGTACCCGGTAGCTTACGACTGGGAAATTGTAAACGAGAGCGGCGCCCGGACAAAGGGACTGGGCGTGGACGCCCTTACAGACTGCACCATCGCTTTCTGCGACACTATCGCCCAAGCGGGGTATAAGACCATCATTTACAGCGGCTTTGACGTCAGCTATCTGCGTATGGACCTCAGCCGCCTTACCGGATATGATTTCTGGTTCCCGCAGTACAGCCAAAAACCCACGATGTATTATAATTACCGCATTTGGCAGTACAGCGATAAGGGTACCGTGCCGGGAATCAGCACAAAGGTGGATATGGATATTGCTTTTGTGCCGTATAATTAGCAACCGGTTTTACCGGTCTGAGAATTTACAGATTATTAATAAAAAATTAGCACTCTCGTCATGAGAGTGCTAATTTTCCTCTTTACAGGGAGGTCTGGCGGGTGTACAATGCAAAATGAAAAAAGAAAACGAGTGGGTATGCCCCCTTCGGGCATACTAGAGCAAAGGAGGCTCACTATGAATTTTGATTTGTACACGCAAAACGCCCAGCAGGCGGTGGCGGACTGTCAGTCCATCGCTATAGAAAATGGGCAGCAGCAGCTGGAAGGCGAACACCTGCATTTAGCTTTACTGCGCCAGCGGGAGGGTCTTGTTCCCCGCCTTCTGACCTATATGGGCCTGGATGTGGAGACTCTGGCCGGGGAGGTCCAGCGGGAAATCGACCGTCTGCCAAAGGTCTCTGGCGGCGGCGCGGACCAGCTTTACGCCAGCCGCCGTTTTTCCCAGCTGCTGATGGCGGCGGAGAAAAACGCCCAGCAGTTTAAAGACGAATACGTGTCCGTAGAGCATCTGTACCTGGCTCTGGTGGATGAGAACGGTACCCCCAGCGCAAAGCTGTTCCGCCAGTATGGCATTGACCGGGAAAAAATTCTCCAGGCCCTTACCAAGGTCCGGGGCAGCCAGCGGGTCACCAGCCAGAACCCGGAGGAGAGCTACGAGGCCCTCTCTAAATATGGCCGGGACCTGGTGGAGCTGGCCCGGCAGGGTAAGCTGGACCCGGTCATCGGCCGGGATAGTGAAATCCGTCACACCATTCAGATTCTCAGCCGCAAAACAAAAAATAATCCCGTTCTCATCGGCGAGCCGGGCGTGGGCAAAACCGCCGTGGTGGAGGGGCTGGCCCAGCGGATTCTCAACGGCGACGTCCCCGAAGGCCTTAAGGACAAGACCATCTTTGCCCTGGACATGGGCTCGCTTATCGCTGGAGCCAAGTACCGGGGCGAGTTCGAGGAACGCCTAAAGGCGGTGCTGAACGAAGTGGAGAAGAGCGAGGGCCGTATTCTGCTCTTCATTGACGAGCTTCACAACATCGTAGGCGCGGGCCGCACCGAGGGCAGTATGGATGCGGGCAACCTTCTCAAACCCAAGCTGGCCCGGGGAGAGCTCCACTGCATCGGCGCCACCACCCTGGACGAATACCGGAAATATATCGAAAAGGACGCGGCCCTGGAGCGCCGGTTCCAAAAGGTACTCATCGGCCAGCCCACGGTAGAGGACACCGTATCCATCCTTCGGGGTCTGAAAGAGCGGTTTGAGATTCACCATGGCGTGCGTATTACCGACAGCGCCCTGATTGCCTGCGCCACTCTCTCCGACCGGTATATCACAGACCGTTTTCTGCCTGACAAGGCGATTGACCTCATGGATGAGGCGGCCAGCAAAATCCGGATGGAAATTGACAGTCTTCCGGCGGAGCTGGACGAAATCAGCCGGAAAATCATGCAGCTGGAGATTGAGAAGCAGGCCCTGGGCAAGGAGGAGGACGCGGGTTCCAAAAACCGTCTGGCCCACATCGACGCGGAGCTGGCGGAGCTGAAATCCCAAAACGACGCTCTCCGGGCCCGGTGGGAGACAGAGAAGCAGTCCATTGCCGGGGTGAAGCGCGTCAAACAGGAGATTGAGGATACCCGCCATCAGATGGAGGAGGCGGAGCGAGGCTACGACCTGGAGAAAATGGCCCGGCTGAAATACGAAACGCTTCCCACTTTGGAAAAGCAGCTGGAGGAGGAACGCCGCCACATCGACAGCAGCCAGGACCAGAGGCTCATCAAGGAGGAGGTCACTGAGGAGGAAATTGCGGGGGTGGTGAGCAAGTGGACCGGTATCCCGGTGAGCAAGCTGGTGGAGAGCGAGAAGGAAAAGCTGCTGCGCCTGCCGGAGATTCTCCACCGCCGGGTCATCGGACAGGATGAGGCGGTCGCCGCCGTCAGCGAGGCCATCCTCCGGGGCCGGGCGGGGCTGAAGGACGAAAACCGGCCTATCGGCTCCTTCATCTTCCTGGGTCCCACCGGCGTCGGCAAGACCGAGCTGGCGAAAACTCTGGCGCAGTCCCTCTTCGACGACGAGAGGAACATCGTGCGTATCGACATGTCGGAGTATATGGAGAAGCATTCTGTCAGCCGTCTGGTAGGCGCGCCTCCGGGCTACGTGGGCTACGACGAGGGGGGACAGCTCACCGAGGCCGTCCGCCGCAAGCCCTACAGCGTGGTTCTCTTCGACGAAATTGAGAAAGCCCACCCGGATGTTTTTAACATCCTCCTCCAGCTTCTGGACGACGGACGGCTTACGGACAACCAAGGCCGGACAGTGGATTTCAAAAATACAATTATTATCATGACCAGCAACATCGGCAGCGGTTATCTTACGGAGAGTATCCGCCAGGACGGGAGTATCGGCCAGGCGGTGAAGGACCAGGTCCGGGAGGAGCTGAACAAATATTTCCGGCCCGAGTTTATCAACCGGGTGGACGACATTGTAGTATTCTCCCCCCTGACAGAGGCCCAGATTTCCGGTATTATCGACATTGCTATGGAGGCGGTACGCCGCCGCCTGCGGGACCGGGACATCACCCTGGAACTGACGGACGAGGCCCGCGCTTTCATCGCCCGTGCCAGCTACACCCCCGCTTTTGGCGCACGCCCGGTGAAGCGCTACCTGCAAAAGCATGTGGAAACAGAACTGGCGGCTATGCTTATCCGCGGCCAGCTCTCCGACGGCCAGCGGGTTGTTGTGGGAAGCGGCGGTGATTCGCTTACCTTCCGGGTGGCGGAGTGTGTGAGCGTTTAGTTGAGTTCTTTTCCGTCCTCTGCGGCAGCTGGACGGGACAAATAAAAAGGCCGCAGGTCCGCGCAGGAATACCACATTTCGCGGACCTGCGGCCCTATCGCAGCCACAGTTGTTTTCAGCGTAAAAAACCCAGTTTTATCCCTGGCAGGCTCCACCGTGGCGGCCGCAGTTATGATGGCCCTCCCCATGGCCGTGGTGGCTGCACCGGGCCTCCGGGTCGTAGGACAGCCTGCCCTTCAGCAGTGCATCCACGGCGTCGTCCGCGCTGCCGGAAACGCCGCCGTACACCTCAATGCTGCTGGCCGCCAGCGCGTCACGCGCCCCGCCGCCGATGCCGCCGCAAATCAGCTTGTCCACGCGCAGGTTTTTCAGCACACCGGCTAACGCGCCGTGACCCTGCCCGTTGGTATCCACAATCTCGGAGGAGGCGACGCGGTTTTCCTCTATGTCGTAAACTTTAAATTGTCCGGTGTGTCCAAAATGCTGGAAAATCTGACCGTTTTCATAGGTAACTGCAATTCGCATAATGCTTCTCCTTTGTTTTTGTTGTGAAGGGCGGCTATGGAGCCGCCCTTCATTATTATAACGCGGCTTCAGGGATATGGCAACTTTCAATTCGCTTTTTCTTTTCCGCCTAAAGCTCCCGCATCAGGTGGAAACTCTGCATCAGCTGCACGGCCCCATAGCCCCACTGGTTGTTGGGGTAGGTCATGTCCGCCCGCCGCAGACAGCCCCGGATAAGATAAGCCCGGATTTGGTAGGTTCCCATAGAGGGGTCGTTCCCCTCCCGGACGCCCCACTGAAGCAGCAGAGCGCATATGCCTGCCAGCACCGCCGCGGCCGCGCTGGTTCCGCTCATAACGCCAAAGCCGTAGGGATAGATGCCCCCCACCCCTACGCCGGGGGCTACCAGGTCCGGCAGGATTCTGCCATCCCAGGCGGGACCCCGGGAGGATTTGGCGTACAGGCTCTTGCTGGCGCTGTCGTAGGCCCCGCAGCAAATTACCCCAACGGCGGAGGCGGGACAGGTGATGGTATAGTCCGGGGTAGCGGCGAGAAACTCCACCGTAGGCGATACAAATCCGGCCATGGGCAGCCATACCTGATAGCTGCCATTCAACAGAATATCTCCATGGAGCTGAATGGTCCACACGCCGGGGGTGGCCCCCAATATCCGGATAATGGTCAGCTGTCCGCCGCTGCCCTCCACGGGGAAGTGATACTCCACCTGCACCCTGGCGGCCTCCAGCACCAGCTTCACGTCTGCGGCGGGGACAAACCCTGGCCGGGCCGGTACCCGGCCCACCAGTTCTCCGGAGGGAGAGCGCACCGATACCGACAGCCGGTCCGCCACCGTGTTCCACACCGCCATATATACGTCCCCGGCGTTCTCGCCGACCTTCAGATCCACGTGGCCGGGCTTCTCGCCCGGCTGAAGAATCCCGCCGGTATGGTGGCGGGCCTCCGCCTCGTTGCCGGCCGCCGCGCACAGGCAGACCCCTTTCTGGATGGACACCGCGCTTAAATATTCCTCAAAAACGCTGGTTCCGTCGTGGCTTCCGGAGTTGGTACCCAGCCCAATGCAGATGGCCACCGGACGGCCCAGCTCCCGGGCTTTCCGGAGAATGTACTCCACGCCCACCATGACCGCGCTGGATTCATAGGCGTGCTCCTGGTCCGCCGGAACACAGAACCTCTCCCGGTAAAAGGGCCGGGCTTTTTTCAGTTTTACGGCAATAATCTCCGCGTCCGGGGCCGCGCCGGAGAAGTCCTCCGTCTGGCGGCCGGCGGCCACTGAGGCGAGAAAGGTGCCGTGGCCGTCCTCGTCCCGTTCCGGCACCAGGCTGTAGGGGTTCTCCGAGGCCAGGGCGGCGTCGATATCCGCCTTGCTGTACTCCCTGCCCAGCAGGAATCCGGAGGGCGGGTCTCCCTCAGCGGTCTGGTCATAGATGTACTGAATTTTGCTGGTGCCGTCCTCGTAGCGGAACACATCCTGGGTGTAGTCGATCCCCGTATCCACAAATCCCAGCAGCACCCCCCGGCCTTTCAGGTTCAGGTAAGGCTGGTTGTGGACCTGGGAGACGCCGGCCGCGTCCAGGGCTGGCCGGTCCAGCAGTCCCAGCACCACAGACGCGGAGCTGACAAAAGACGCCCCCAAGGCCTCCTCCAGCCGGTGGAAATTTTCCCTCTTCACATAGCCCAGCACGTACTGTCCGGAGAGCTTCTGCCCTACGATAACGTCCGTGGAGCTCTGCACGTACTCAAAAAAGCTGTCCGTGGCACGGGTGACGAAATCCACGGTATCCGGCGCGTGAATAAATTCCAGAGCTTCCGGTGACAGGCGCATTTTACAGCCCCCTTTCCAAGTGATTGACCAGCTCGTTCATTGTTCCGCACAGGTTCAGCCGCCCGTAACCCCACAGGGGATTGGGGTAGGTCAGGAAGGGACTGCGCAGAGCTCCCTTGCAGAGGAACGCCTTTACCCGCTGGCCATAGAGAAACAGGTCGTTGCCCTGTACGACGCCCCATTCCATCATCAGCGCGGCCGCCCCGGAGACGAAGGGCGCGGCCATGCTGGTGCCGGTAAACACGTCGTAGCCCCCGCCCGCCTTAGCGGAGCGCACAGCCTCCGCCGGGGCCGTCAAGTCCAGAAGCACCCGGCCCGCGCAGTCCTGGTCTCCTCTTCCAGAAAAGGGACTGACGGTCTCCGTCTCCGGACGAAAGCCTCCGACAGAGATGGGATACAACGCCGTGGCTGGCAGGGTGATGGTGAGGTCCGGTTCCGGCTGAAGAAAGGCGGTGCGGTCGCTGACCTCCTCCACCGTGGGCAGCCACACGTCGAAGCGTCCGTCCGCCACCCGCTTTCCCTGGCAGCGCAGACGCCAGAGACCGTCCAGTTCCCCGGCGGGCGCGGCCAGCAGGAACAAGGCCTCCTGAGAGGCGCTGTAGTGGGTGGGAACGCCATAGAACACCGATACCCGGATAGAGCCGAAGCGAAGAAACCGTGTGCCCTCGGTCAGAGGACCTGTGGACTGTCCGTTGGGCAGAAGCAGTTCAAAAACCACCTCGTCGGCGAAATTTTTCCACAGGGAGAGATACACCATTTCCCGCCGGGTGGAGATGGTAAACTCCGCGTCCACAGTTCCGCCCTCTATAAGCTTCCCCCGGAAATGGTGGGCCCCAGAGCCCTCGTTCCCCGCGGCGCAGACCACCACGCTCCGCCCCCGCTGCGCGGATTGGTCGATGTAGGATTCAAACAGGGTCTGCCCCTGGTGGGACCCCCAGTTCGTTCCGTAGCTGATGTTTACCACGCAGGGCATTCCCCGCTCCTCCGCCTGGTCCAGCAGGAATTTTACCGCCCGCATAATATCCGTAGTCCGCGCACTGGCCAGCTTCACCGCCGCGATGGAGGCTTCGGGCGCAACTCCGCTCCGCCCGGCGGCGATAGCCGCCACAGCGGTACCGTGGCCAGTTTGGTCCGGGATAGGGGCCAGACCGGCGGCAATCTCCGCCTGGGAGTACGCCGCGCCGTGCAGGAAACCTGGCGGCGGGGTTCCCTGGGCGGTCATATCCCAGAGGGCCGTTACCCGGCTGATCCCGTCCTCTCCCATAAATTCCGGGTGGCTCAGGTCCAGCCCGGAGTCTACAAAACCGATAAGCACCCCCTTTCCCCGCAGACCGAGCCCGTTTTCTCTTTGAACGGGCGGAATACAGGCTGCCTCCATGCTCCGGTCCGCCAGACCGCTGAGATGCCGCGCCGCCTCAAAACAGGTCACCTGCCGGTGTTCCAGCAGCCGCTGGGGGGCCTGTTCCCCCAACTCCATAATGGCGAACTGGGCGTCCAGCAGCTCTGTTGGGTACCCCAGAGATAGGATATCCCCTGTATATTTGATGATGTACTCCATACAGCCCTCCTGTCTATATCCTATGCAGGCGTCTCCCGCCGGACGCCGCCCGCATAGGATAGTATACGGAAAGGAGGACTGCCGTTATGAATCCAGCTTATTTGGACACAGGCAATCTGCAAATTTTTGTCACAGCGGGGGAGGCGCCCGAGCCCATCCCAGACGCCCGGGTACGTATCACTGACCCGGAAAACGGCAAGGTTTTGGAGGAGGTTGCCACCGACAGCTCAGGCCAGACGCCGTTTATTGAACTGCCCGCGCCGCCGGTTGAACTGTCGGTTGTGGAGGGGGAGTCGGGACAGCGGCCCTACGCTGTCTATAACGTCACCGTCTCCGCCGGAGGGCGGGAGACCCTCCATCTGGGGGGCGTGGAGGTGCTGCCCACAGGCCGTTCTATCCAGCGTGCGTCTCTGTCGCCGGCCCGGCCTGGGGGCTTTAATGTGAGAAACCTTCTGCTGGCTCCTCACGCTCTCTGGGGAGAGCCGCCTTCCCGGGAGCCGGAGGAGGAGGTCAAGCCCCTGCCCGCTCCGGGGGGACTGGTGGTGCTGCCGGAGCCGGTGATTCCGGAGTTCATCGTGGTCCACGCCGGACGGCCCGACGACCCCTCGGCCCCCAACTACTGGGTTCGGTTCAAAGACTATATCAAAAACGTGGCGTGCAGCGAAATCTACTCCACCTGGAAAACCGAAGCCATTAAGGCCAACGTCCTGGCAATTCTCTCCTTTACCCTCAACCGGGTGTATACGGAGTGGTACCGGGGGAAGGGCTACGACTTTACCATCACCAGTTCCACCGCTTTTGACCAATCCTATTCCCACGACCGGACAATTTTTGAGGAAATTGGCGTGGTGGTGGATGACCTCTTCACCACCTATATCACCAAGGAGGGGATTTCGCAGCCCTTGTTTGCCCAGTACTGCGACGGCCGGCGGGTCCAGTGCGCCGGACTGAGCCAGTGGGGTTCCCAGGCTCTGGGAGAGCAGGGCTGGGACGCGGTGAGCATCCTGCGAAAATATTACGGCGCGGATATCTACCTGAAAAGCGCGGAGAAGGTGGAAGGCGTGCCTATATCCTACGGCGGTCAGGTGCTCTCTCTTGGCAGCGAGGGGGAGGACGTGCGGACCATTCAGGAGCAGCTTAACCGCATCTCCGGGAATTACCCGGCGATTCCCAGGGTACCGGCAGACGGGATTTACGGTCCGGCCACGCAGGCGGCGGTGACAGAATTCCAAAAGATTTTCCATCTGCCTCAGACTGGCAGCGTGGACTTTGCCGCATGGTATGAGATTTCCAATATTTTTGTGGCGGTGGCGGGGTTGGCCTGACAGCCGGGAGGCCGGGAGTGAAGGTATCTCCCGGCCCCTTTTTCTCCTGTTTTTCGTTGAAATTTCCTCGTTTTCATGTTACCATAAGAAAAAGGCGGTCCCATTCCGGCCGCCGTCCAAAAGGATAAGAGGTGTGATATGGTAAAGACTTTAAACTACCAGGAGCGTATTGATACGGCCTGCAAGGCCATCCGCGCGGAAACGGACGCCGCGCCCAGCGTGGGCCTTATTCTGGGCAGCGGACTGGGAGATTTCTGCGACGGGTTGGAGAACCGGTTAGAGATACCCTTTTCCCGGATTCCCGGCCTTCCTACCCCCACTGTGGAGGGCCATCAGGGGTCCTTTGTCTTTGGCACATTCGCGGGACGGAGCATTGCCGCTCTCCGGGGCCGGGTTCACTACTACGAGGGATACCCCCAGGGAGACATTACCCTCCCGGTCCGTGTTATGGCGAAGCTAGGCGTTAGAACACTCATTCTCACCAACGCCGCCGGAGGCGTGAACCTGGACTTCCACCCCGGAGATTTGATGCTGATTGCGGACCATATCAACTTCTCAGGCACAAATCCCCTTATCGGTCCGAACCTGGACGAATTCGGCCCCCGGTTCCCTGATATGAGCGATATCTACACCCGCGGGCTTCGGGAGAAGCTGAGACCGCTGGCCGCTCAGGCGGGATTGGAGCTTCGGGAGGGCGTGTACATGATGTACAGCGGCCCCAGTTACGAAACCCCGGCGGAAATCCGGGCCTTCCGTGCGCTGGGGGCGGACGCGGTGGGCATGTCCACCGTTCCGGAGGCCATTATAGCCCGGCACTGTGGTATGCGGGTGATGGGCGTCAGCTGTATCACCAATATGGCGGCTGGAGTCCTGCCCCAAGCCCTGAACCACGCGGAGGTGGTGGAGGCCGCCGCCAGGGCCAGAGGGAATTTCACCAGACTGTTGGAGCTGATGATTGGCATCAGTTAAGGAGGATTCATGGAAAATCTCACGATACGTCCTTACCGTCCCGAGGACTGGTCCCGTCTGGCCGCTGTCCACGACGCCGCCCGGCTCCAGGAGCTTTGGCTGGCGGGCCTGGAGGAGGCGTTCCTCCCCCTGGAAATTGCGGCGGAACGGGAGAACCTCTTTGACTACACTCTCCGGGTGGCGGAATGGGATGGGCAGATTGCCGGCTTTGCCGCCTATACGGAGGATGAGCTGGCCTGGCTCTATGTGGACCCCGCCTATATGCGCCGGGGAATCGGGTCTCAGCTGGTCCGGTATGTGCGGGAGCACACCGCCGCCCGGCCCCTTATCATCGAAGTCCTGGCGGGAAATGAACCCGCTCTGGCTCTCTATCAGTCCTTGGGCTTTCATATTGTGGATACCCAGACAGGCGCCATGCCTGGCAACGAGGCGTTCCAGGTGACGGTCCGCGTGCTGGAGTACAACGGCTAGGGAGACTTCTTTTTGGGAATCTGAATGGTAATTGTGATTTCGTCGTCGCTCTCCTGCTTGTCGCACTTGGCGTCCACGCCGGCCCGGCGGATAGTCTCCATGCCCCGGCTGACGCTGTTGAGAAAGAGCCGCACGTCCTTGATGACGTAGACAGAACGCTTTGCTGGAGGCTCCCTCTGTTTTTTCTGGAGCAGTTCCTCTATGTACTCCTCTGACGCGGCTACGTTCAGACCCTTTTCCCCGATGTGCCGCAGGGCGGCGGTCTGGGCGTCCTTGCCTTCCAGCCGCAGGAGGGTTCTGGCGTGGCGTTCCGTCAGGCCGTACTGCCGCAGCAGCTCCACGCATCCAGGACTCAGCCGCAGCAGCCGCAGCTTGTTTGCCACGGCGGACTGGGACCGGCCCAGCCGTTTGGCGGCCTCCTCCTGGCTCATTTGGTAGGTGGAAATGAGCTTGGCGATGGCAGCGGCCTCCTCCATATAGTGCAGGTCGCACCGCTGGAGATTTTCGATTAGGGCCAGCAGCGCGCTGTCCCGCTCGGACGCCCGCACTAAAATGCAGGGTACCCGGGTAAGTCCCGCCATACCCGCGGCCCGCAGCCGCCGCTCCCCGGCCACCAGCAGATAGCCGCCGCCGCCCTTCTGTACGCTGAGGGGCTGGAGGACGCCGTGCTGCCGGATGGAATCCGCCAGCTCCCGCAAGGACCGCTCGTCGAAGTGACGGCGGGGCTGGCGGGGGTTGGGGACAATGTTCTCAATGGGGATCTGGTAGATACGGTTGGACTGGTAGAGGGACTGCTTCTTCTCCATAGTCATTTCCCCTTTTCCACGGTTTTTTCCATTTTACGGCTTGTCCATCGCAAATGGAATCAAATCCTGTCGCTGGGGAAAATAAAAGGCCGCACGGTTGTTACAGCCCGTGCGGCCTTTTTGTCCGCGTTATTCTTGAATCATCTTCTCCACTTCCGCGTAAATACCGTTGGCCAGGGTCTCCGCCTCCCGGAGAACCTCTTCGCCTTCCCGCCGGAAGCTCTCCGCCTTTTCCCGGTCCTTCAGGCTGCCAATATTGATAAGCACATTCAGCCACGCGCCCTTTACCGCCGCCAGCAGGTCCAGGGCAGCCACGCCCAAATCGCTTGCCGCGCTGGCGTTAAAGCCCGCCAGGAGGGTTTCCGCGTTACGCAGCGCGGCGAGGCAGAGCCGCATGGTCTCCAAGGGCGCCTCGGTGGAGGCCAGAGTGCCCGCCTGAATAGCCTGGGAGCGTGCGGAACGCTCCTCATCGGTGTTTTTCGGCATCTTGAAGGCGGCGGAGACCAGGTTAAAGGCGTCTGTGTCCCGGTCAATCTGCGCCGTCAGGCTGGAAACATAGGGCAGGCCTTTATTCAGCGTTTCCTGGCAGCGTTCTCTGTAGTCCGCGTACTTTTTTGATCCAACGGTGAGTCCCGCCACCATGGTAACCAGTCCCGCGCCCTGAGCCCCGCAAAGGGCCGACGCGCTGCCGCCGCCAGGGGCGGGGGCGTCGGAGGCCATGGTGTCCAGATAGGTGTTTACCGTCATTTCCGTCAGTTTCATGCTTTCACTACCTCTCCGTTTTTGATGACCGTTTCCGCCAGATTACTGCCGAAGCGGTACACCAGCATTTCCATATCCGGGGCGTTCCAGAGGACAATATCCGCCTGCTTGCCCTCCTCCAGAGTACCCACACGGGCCTCCAAACCCAGAGAGCAGGCGGCGTTGACGGTCACCGCCGTGAGAACTTCCTCCGGAGTCATGCGGTACTTGAGGTATCCCATGCACATAGCCAGCTGGAGGTTCAGGGACGGACAGGAACCAGGATTGAAGTCCGAGGCAATCGCGACAGGAATTCCCCGGGCAATCATCTCCCGGGCCGGAGCGTAGGTCTTGCCCAGATAGAAGGAGGTGCCCGGCAGAAGGTCCGCGATAACGCCCGCTTCCGCCATAGCGGACATGCCCCGGTCTCCGGTGGCGATAAGATGCTCCGCCGACACCGCGCAGAGCTCTCCCGCCAAGGCCGCGCCGCCAATCTCGTCAATTTCGTCTGCGTGGATGCGGGCGCGCAGGCCCAGCTTCTGAGCGGCTTGCAGCATTTTCCGGCTCTGGGGTACGTCAAAAACCCCGGTTTCGCAGAATACGTCGCAGAAACCGGCAAGCTTTTCCTCCGCCACTATAGGCAGTACGCTGGCGCAGAGCATGTCAATGTAGGCGTCCGCCCGGCCCGCGTACTCCGGCGGGATGGCGTGGGCCCCCAGGAAGGTGGAGACTACGTCCATTTTGTGGGCCTCTTGCAGGCGCCGGTTGACCTGGAGCTGTTTGAGCTCATTCTCCTGGTCCAGGCCGTAGCCGCTCTTGGATTCTACAGACGTGATCCCCAAGGCCAGCATCTCATCCAGAAAGCCCATAGACTTCTCGAAGAGTTCGTCCTCCGCAGCGGCACGGGTTTTGCCAACCGTATCCAGGATGCCGCCTCCGGCTCTTAGGATGTCCAGATATCCGGCCCCTTGCAGTTTCAAGGGGATCTCGCCCTGGCGGTAGCCGCCGAAGACCATGTGGGTGTGACAGTCGATAAGTCCCGGCGTAGCCAGCCGGCAGGCGGCGTCCAGGACTGTCTCCGCCCGTCCGGCTCCTTCCGGGAGCTGGCCATCCGCAGTAATGGACCGGATTTTCCCGTCCTCCACTAAAACGGCGGCGTTGCATAGCTTCAGGTTTTGGCCCTGCTGGGGACCCCGGTGGGCGAAACTGCCCGCCGGGGTTTGCAGGACGCCGATATTTTTTATCAGCAGCATGGCGTCACCTTACAGGATGTAATTTTCGAGGACCTGCTTTTTCTTGTCAAAGTTCTCAATTTGCAGGTAGTATTCCGCCGCGTCGAGAAGCGCGTCCATGGGGGTGAGTCCCACCACTTCGGTGCCCACCACGGTGACGCCCCAGCGTTTGGCCTCGGCCTTCACCAGCTCCACCACCCGGTAGAGAGGGGTCCGGTTGAAATCGGTCATGTTGATGGACACCTGGGCGATGTTCCGCTCCTCCAGCATCACGCCCAGAGCCTTTACACAGTCGAAGCCGCCGTTGGACCGGCGAATGATTTTGGCAATAGCGGAGGCGATGGAGAGGTCGCTGGTGTTAAGGTTGATGTTGTAGGCGATGAGAGGCATCCGCGCGCCAACGGCCACCACGCCCGCGGTGGGATGGATGGTCCTGCCGCCGAAATCCGGCTCCCACTCCGGCTGGAGCACCTTTTCCGCCATGCCCTCAAACTGTCCCTTCCGGACGCTGGCCAGATTTACCCGGTGGGGTGCGCTGGCGGAGTCCTCATAGAGGAATACCGGCATTTTGGCCTCCTCCCAGATGCGCCGGCCCACCTGCTTGGAAAGCTCTACGCATTCCTCCTTGGTGATATCCTTCACCGGCACAAAGGGCACCACGTCCACCGCGCCCATCCGGGGATGCTCTCCCTGGTGCTGGGTGAGGTCGATGAGTTCCGCAGCCTTCTTTGCCAGGGCCACGGCGGCGTTCTCCACGCCTTCGGGACTGCCCAGGAAGGTGATAACGGTGCGGTTGTGGCTGGCATCGGAGCTGTAGTCCAGCAGGGTAACTCCCGCCGTCTGCCGGACCTGGTCCACCACCGCCTCGATAACGTCCGTTCTTCTCCCCTCGCTGATGTTGGGGATGCACTCAACTAATTTGGCCATATTATTTTCCCTCCACAAGTCGATTAATCAATTCGTCATTAGCCAGATAGGGGATGGTAATCTGTCCCCTGTCGCCGTAGGTCTGATTATACCGGGCGGACGTCTCGATAGACGCCTCGTTCCGGGCCCAGTTCCGCCGGGCCACGCCGCCCATTACATCCCACATCATGGCGGAACGAATCACCTCATCCACCCGCTTGCTGCCGTCCAGCACCAGACCGAAGCCGCCGTTGATGGCCTTGCCGATGCCGACGCCGCCGCCGTTGTGGAGGGCGCAAAGGCTCATGCCCCGGGCGGCGTTGCCGGCGAAGCACTGCACCGCCATGTCCGCCATCATGTTGGAGCCGTCCTTGATATTGCTGGTCTCCCGGAAGGGGGAGTCGGTGCCGGAGACGTCGTGGTGGTCCCGGCCAATCATCACGGGGCCAATCTCGCCACGGCGTACCAGTTCGTTGAATTTCAGGGCAATGTCCCGCCGGCCCTCGGCGTCCTGGTAGAGGATACGGGCTTGGGTGCCCACCACCAGGCGGTTTTTCTCCGCGTCCCGGACCCAGATATAGTTGTCCCGGTCCTGGAAGCGCCGCTCCGGATTGATGCAGCCCATAGCGGCCTCGTCGGTCCTGTGCAGGTCTTCGGGCTTGCCGGAGAGGCACACCCACCGGAAGGGACCGTAGCCGTAGTCAAAGAGCATGGGTCCCATAATGTCCTCCACATAGGAGGGCCAGATGAAGCCGTCTTTCTCGTCCACGCCGTTTTTGGAAATCTCCTTCACGCCGCTGTCATAGATGGCTTTCATGAAGGAATTACCGTAGTCAAAGAAATAGGTACCCTTTGCGGTGAGGCGTTTGATGACCTCAAAGTGGCGGTGGAGGGTTTCGTCCACCCGGCGGCGGAACTGCTCCCGGTCGCTGTGAAGCAGCTCTGTGCGCTCCTCGAAGGTCATCCCAACGGGACAGTAGCCGCCGTTATAGGCGTTGTGGCAGGAGGTCTGGTCGCTGAGGAGGTCGATTTTGAAATCGTGGGCGGCGGCGTACTCCAGCAGGTCCACGATGTTGCCGTGGTAGGCAATGCTGACGCCCTCTTTACGGTCCAGATAGTCCTTTGCGGTAGCGAAGACTTTCGCCAGATCGGATTCCACCACGTCCACCCAGCCTTGGCTGTGGCGGGTTTCAATGCGGGAGAGGTCCACCTCCGCGAAGATACCCACGGCGTTGGCGATATTGGCGGCCTTGGGCTGCGCGCCGCTCATGCCGCCCAGGCCGGAGGAAACGAAGGTGTGGCCCCGCAGGTCGCCCATAGGGTCAATGCCCAGGAACTTGCGTCCCGCGCCGAGAATGGTGTTGAAGGTGCCGTGAACGATACCCTGGGGGCCGATGTACATCCAGCCGCCGGCGGTCATCTGACCGTAGTTCGCCACGCCCAGCTCCTCGGCGATTTCCCAGTCGTCGATGTTGTCAAAGAGACCCACCATCAGGGCGTTGGTGATAATAACCCGGGGCGCTTCGGGCCGGGAGGGGAAGAGTCCCACCGGATGGCCGGACTCAACCACCAGGGTCTGGTCCTCTGTCAGTTCTTCTAAGTACTTTTTAATCAGGCGGTACTGGAGCCAGTTCTGGCAGACCTGGCCAGTCTCGCCGTAGGTGGTCAGCTCATAGGGATAAAGGGCTACGTCAAAGTCCAGGTTATTGTCAATCATCACCTGGAAGGCTTTGCCCTCCACGCATTTACCCTTGTATTCATCAATAGGTTTGCCGTAGATACGGCCCTCGGGGCGGAAGCGGTAGGCGTAGATGCGGCCCCGGGTACGCAGCTCCTCCAGAAATTCCGGGGCCAGCTGCTCGTGGAGCTCCTCGGGCACATACCGCAGGGCGTTGCGCAGAGCCAGCTTGGTCTGCTCCTGGGTCAGCCGGAAGCCCCGGTCCGGGGCCCGGCGGATCCCCTCTTCAAAGGCGGGGTATGCCGGGAGGCCGCCCTCCAGCTTGATGGTCATGGCGTTGGCGATTTCTTGGTTAGTCAGCATATTTCCTTCTCCTATTCAAAGCATTCACTTAGCGCAGTTCTCCACAGACGCTCTCAGCGGCCTTCACAATTTCACCCGCCGCAATCATTTCCTCACAGCGGACCATCAGCGGATGCATCACGACATCCTCGTCGATGGGAGGCACGTCCTGGCGGATACGGTCGTAGACCGCCCTGGTAGCGGGCGAGAGCTGGTCCTCGCCCCGGAGCCAGAGGGCCTGGGCGGCGGCAAAGAGCTCAATGGCGAGTACTTTCCGGCTGTTGTCCAAAATCATGCGGGCCTTGCGGGCGGCGGTAGTACCCATGCTCACGTGGTCCTCCTGCCCGGCGGAGGAGGGGATGGAATCCACAGAGGCGGGGTGGGCGTAGACCTTGCTCTCGCTCACCATGGAGGCGGCGGAGTACTGGGCAATCATAAATCCGGAATGGACGCCGCCGTGCTTGGTCAAAAAGGCGGGCAGGCCGTTGGAGAGGGAGGGGTTCACCAGGCGTTCAATGCGCCGCTCGGACACGTTGGCGAACTCCGCCAGAGCGATACCCAAAAAGTCCATCGCCAGGGCTACCGGCTGGCCGTGGAAGTTGCCGCCGGAAATGGCCTCGTCCTCGTCGGGGAAAATGATGGGATTGTCGGTGACGGCGTTAATCTCGTTGGAGAGCACTCCGCGGACGTACTCAATGGCGTCCCGGCTGGCGCCGTGAATCTGGGGCACGCAGCGAATGGAGTAGGCGTCCTGGACCTTGTCGGGGTTCAGCTCCATAGCCAGCTTGCTGTCCTCCAGAATTTGCAGCAGGTTTTTCGCGCACTCCTGCTGGCCTCTGTGGCCCCGGGCGGCGTGGACCTTGTGGTCAAAGGCCTTTTTGATGCCCAGCTGGGCCTCGCAGGTCATGGCGGCGGCAATGTCCGCCGTCTTGGACAGATGGAAGGCATCCCAGAGAACGTTGCAGGCGATGGCTGTCATAATCTGGGTACCGTTGATGAGGGCAAGGCCCTCCTTGGCCGCCAACTCAATTGTTGGGATTCCGGCGGTCTCCATGGCCTCTCTGCCCGGCATACGCCGGCCCTGGTATTCAGCTTCGCCCTCGCCCAGCATCACCAGCACCAGATGGGCCAGGGGAGCCAGGTCGCCGCTGGCGCCAAGGGAACCCTTCTCCGGAACAATGGGATGAACGCCTTTGTTGAGCATATTCAGCATGGTCTCGATAGTGCTCAGGCGGATGCCGGAGTTCCCCCGGGCCAAGGCGTTGCAGCGCAGCAGCATGGCGGCGCGGACCACTTCTGTGGGGAGGGGCTGGCCCATGGCACAGGAATGGCTGATAATCAGATTCCGCTGGAGGGCGGCAGTCTGGTCCTCGGGGACAAAGGTATCGGAGAATTTTCCGAAGCCGGTGGTGAGACCGTAGACCACCGCCTTTTCCGCCAGCTTTTTGTCTACATAGGCGCGGGTTTTATTGATAGCCTCTCTGGATTCCTGTGTCAGTTCCACGAGCTCGCCGCTCCGGGCGGCGGCGATGACCTGTTCCAAGGTAAGGCTCTTTCCGTCAATTGCAATCATATCGTATCCCCCATAATTTTTGGTGTACCATGTATGTGCAAAATGGTATATTGTCATTATATAATTCGTCGATGATTTGTCAATAATTTTCGCTGAAAAACAAAAAATATATAACAATTTAGTCAAGTAATGAATTAATGTATAAGAAGTGAACAGCTTTATCCGGCGGCGGTGGGATATTCTTGTTAAAATTGCGCATACTGGGTGACAGCACGGGAAATATCCCGGATTTGGTTTTTTTGGAGGCGAGAGACCATGCAGAAACGATTGGGGCGGCAGACCGTCGCCCTGGAACGGCCCAGCGTCATCCTCTCTCACGCCGCCGTAGGCGGGAAGCAGGAGGGGGAAGGGCCTCTGGCCGCGTACTTTGACCATTTGAGCGACGACAGCTTTTTCGGGGAGAAGACGTGGGAAAAGGGAGAGAGCGCCATGCAGAAGATGGCTCTCAGCAAGGCCCTGGAGAAAGCTACCTTGTCACCGGAGGATTTGGACTATATCCTGGCGGGAGATTTGCTGAACCAATGTATTGGAACATCTTTTGGCCTGCGGGATTTTGGCATCCCCTTCTACGGCCTGTACGGGGCCTGCTCCACGATGGGGGAGTCTCTGGCGCTGGGGTCGCTGCTGATTGCGGGGGGCTTCGCGGAGCGGGCGGGGGCAATGACCAGCAGTCACTTCTGTACTGCGGAGAGGCAGTACCGGATGCCTGTGCCGTATGGGAATCAGCGGACTCCTACGGCACAGTGGACAGCCACGGCGTCTGGGTGCGTGATTCTCGGGGCGGAGGGGAAGGGGCCGAGGGTTACTACTGTCACCTGTGGGAAGATTGTGGATAAGGGCGTTACCGACGCGAACAATATGGGGGCGGCGATGGCGCCGGCGGCTTACGACAGCCTCGCGGCCCACTTTGCGGCCACGGGTACCGGACCGAAGGACTATGACTTGGTGCTGACCGGGGATTTGGGTGTGCTGGGGCATCAGATTGTGATAGACCTTTTTGCTCAGGATGGCGTGGAGATGGGGGAGAACTATCTGGACTGTGGGATGCTGCTCTACGACATTGAGAAGCAGGACATGCACGCGGGGGCCAGCGGGTGCGGGTGTTCGGCGTCGGTGCTGTGCGGGTATTTGCTGCGGGAAATGGCGGAGGGACGGTGGAAGAAGCTGCTTTTCGCGCCGACGGGTGCGCTGCTGTCACCGACGAGCAGTTTCCAGGGGGAGAGCGTACCTGGGATTTGCCACGCAGTAACGATAGAGGCCTGATCAGCTTTTCTTTTTGATACTTTTTCTTTTCGCGAAAAGAAAAAGTATGTATGCCGAAAAAGGAGGAGGACTTATGTATGCAATATCTGAACGCGTTCCTGTGCGGCGGCATCCTATGTGCCATCGGACAGATTTTCATCGACAAAACCCAACTGACGCCTGCCCGTATTTTGACGGGGTTTGTGGTAGCAGGCGTATTTTTGGAGGCCATCGGTGTGTACGGGCCCATTGCGGAATGGGGCGGTGCGGGAGCGGCCGTGCCGTTGACGGGGTTTGGTTCTAACCTGGCGAAGGGTGTGGCAAAGGCCGTGGGGGAGAAGGGCTGGCTGGGGGTTATGACCGGCGGTCTGACGGCTGCGGCGGGAGGTATCGCGGCGGCAGTGCTGTTTGGGTTTCTGGCGGCGCTTGTGTTCAAGCCGGGGGAGAAGCGGTAGAATAGAAGGGGTGTGCGAATTCTTCCAGGTCCGGCGACTGGCGGCGGCTTACCGGAGAAAGAGACCGGGCGTCCGGTAAAATACGGAATAAGCAGAACTTTAGACGTACCCTGGAGGCCAATAATTACCGGGAATATCCAATTTCTTTCCAAAAAGAGCTTGAAAGAAGACGGTTTTTATGATATTCTGATAGTATCTTTTTTGGAGGGGGTGCAGCGCCGTGATTTATACCATTACAACCAATCCGTCCATTGACTATACCATGGAGGCGGACCTGATTCCCGGGCAGGTGAACCGTGCGCGGAGTGAAGCAATTTATCCAGGCGGCAAAGGAATCAACGTATCTGTTTCTTTACAGCGGCTGGGGGAGGAGACCAGGGTCCTAGGCTTTGCGGCGGGCCATATTGGCCGGACTATCCGTGCGCTGCTGGACGACCTGCGGTGTCCTCACGCCTTGCTGGAGCTCAGCGGGGGCGGGGAGAGCCGTATTAACGTGAAGTTTATGGGAACGCCGGAAACGGCGGTCAACGGCATCGGACCGCAGTTGGAGAAGGCTGATTTGGATAACCTGATGGCCCTTTTGCGGGATGTAAATCAGGAGGATGCGGTGGTTCTGTGCGGCTGGACCAGAAGCGTATCTTTTTATGTGGAAATTCTGCGGCAGCTGGCGGGGACAGGCTGCATGACTGTGCTGGACTGCACGGGAGAAACTCTGTGGCAGTGTCTGGAATGCCGTCCGTTTCTGGTCAAGCCTAATCTGGTGGAGCTGGGCGCACTCTACGGAGTGGAGGACTTGGAGTACGACGAGGCTGTGGAGCTGGCCCACCAGCTTCAGCGGGACGGCGCGCGCAATGTGCTGGTGTCTATGGGCGGCGCAGGCGCGTTTCTGCTGACGGAGGAGCAGGAACTGTATCTTGCAAACGCCTGCATCGGACAGGTACGCAATACGGTGGGCGCAGGGGACTCCTTGATTGCCGGTTTTCTGCACGGTCTGAAGCGGACAGGAGACTATGGCAAGGCGTTGCAGATGGGTATCGCCGCCGGAGGGGCTACTGCTTTCAGCGATTGGCTGGGCAGTAAGGAGCAGACGATGGAGCTGCTGGGACAGGTGCAGATAGAAAAAGCCTCCGTATAAAACCGCAGGACAAGCAGCGAATGATACCGCGAAAATAAATAGCAGAAACGCCGGATATTGAAAAATATCCGGCGTTTTGGCACCCCCGATGCGATTCGAACGCATGGCCTTTCGCTTAGGAGTACGACGTATCGGCTTTTGAGTGGTTTGGGGGACTCCTGATGATACCCGGAAATCTCCTCTGTCCCTAGGGGTAGCTGGGTTTTAATTGCTAAAAGATTGCTTTTCGTATTGTCCGGTTTTAGCCGATGTTGGGCAGTTTGTAGGCAGATTTGTAGGCAAGCTGCCAGTTAGTCAACACTGACCAGCAGCAAGGTCCTTGCATTTTTACAAAAGCCTCGGTTGATTTTTGCATTAAAATCGGTTATAATAATATAGGATTTCTATGATTTCTCTTTTCAAATGAGACAATTTATACTATAATCGAAGTAAGCATCAGCTTTGGAAGAAGGTGGGTAATATGACGGTCGAATTGGCATTGGAGCAGATGATCCCTGGGTTGCAAAGTATATATGGCGACCTGATTGATAGTATCATTCTGTATGGCTCAACGGCCCGTGGAACACGGCAGGATGACTCAGATGTTGATGTGGCAATTCTGATGCACTCTGGGGCCACAAAAAAAATGCGTGACCAGATGCTGGATTTAATCGTTGATTTAGAGCTTGCCTGTGGGAAAGTTTTATCTGTACTCTGCATTGATTATGAAAAGTTCACAGAATGGAAGGATGTTCTCCCATTTTATAAGAATATCCGAAAGGACGGTGTTGTTTTATGGCAGGCAGCCTGACGGTATTATCTGCGCACCGCTTCAAGAGGGCAAAAGAGGAATTGTCAACTGCTGAGCTGTTGCTGCACAGCACAAATTTCCGCTCCTCCATTAACCGATCTTATTACGCTATTTTTCATGCCATCCGTGCTGTTAACGCCTTAGATGGCTTTGACAGCAGCAAACACAGCGGAGTCATTTCTCATTTTAATCAGGAATATGTCAAGACGGGGATATTTCAAAAAGAGGTCTCAAAAATTATCCGAAACGCCTCTGAACTGCGTGAACAGGCAGATTATGAGGATTTCTATGAGGCGACACAGGAAGAAGCCTCCGATGTCTTTGACCAAGCATCCCTGTTTATTGCCACTGTGGAAAAATACTTGCGGGATCAATCGATCCTTTGAATTAGTCGTATTGCGGTAAGGTTTTGAGGGGGGCCTTGCTTCAGGGAAGTTAATTTGGAGTAGATTTTTCATCCGCTTTTTGATATACTTGTCGAAAAGGTGGGTGATGATTGTGAGAGAACTGATGCTCGAGCTTCTTTCCTACGAGCCGTTTGAAAAGTTTCTTCAAGTGGAAAAAATATACATAGATAATATTTTGTCTGGGAATTATCAGCAGCCACAATCCATGCTTCATGATTTGTTTTCAGGCTTCCATTGTTGTGTTCAACAGGAGGCTTTTAATGATGTAGACTGGCTTCGGCAGTGGAAGGCTGCATATGGACGCGCCCATCTTCCCCTGCTTTTCAAGAAGATCTGCTTTTATTTGATGGTTAAGGGAACGCTCAGCGGAAGTGATTTTATGAAGCGGATTGGTCTCCAAGTAACCCGTTTCAGGACGTGGAAAATCTCCCCGCAATTTCGTAGGTATGCGGAAGCTGATACATATTCAGCTATAAAATTATTCCGCAACGGTGTAAAGCAAAAATATATTGTCTCCACAGTTAAACAACTGTATTACGAGGCTGGTCGGCAAGCAAGCGAATCTAAGGCTAAATCTAAAATCCAATCTATGACATTAAAAAAACTACCTCGGTTTGTTGATGTGTTTGCTGGCACCGCAACAGTGGCTGCGTCTATGGTAGGAAGGGGATCAAAAGTTCCAAAGGGGTGCCCGGCCCCGGTTGTAAATGATGCAGATCCACTCATGATCTGCTTTATCTGGGCATTCACCTATTACCAGAAAGAACTTCGCAGCCGACTCGCACAATTTATAAATAGTGTGATGACAGAGGATTTCAATCACATTAATTTGAACTATACGGAGAGCGAGTATGAAAATCATTATGGATTTATGGACTCACTTATGCGGCTAAAGCCAGACGAGTATTGGGGGGACAAGTCCAAAAAATTTTGGGAGAGAGAACTGCTCACAAACCCCCAAATTTGGGATAACTTTGTGATTCAGTTGGGGTATTCAAAATCTTACATTGCAAAGGCCAAGAAGAAGGCCCAACGCCATAAGGAGTTTATTATAAGAATACGTAGCTGGTATGTGGCTGTTGACGAATATTTGAAACATTGCAGAACTACTTTGGAAAATATGGATTTCAGTGCCTTCCTAAAGGATATGAATAATAATCAGGTTAACGACAATCAGGTTGATAACATTCTCGATTATGCGTTAGCCGTGTTTTATTATTACTCATTCAAGCCGCGGGGGAAAAGTGTTTTTCATGTGACCTGCGTAGATGAAGACAATTATTATTCATTTTTAAAGAGATTAAGCATCACCCTCGATGCCATAGATGGACAGGATCGGGCGGAAAAGGCTAAGTTACTATCGAAGCTTCGGCTTCATCCAGCGTCGCTCAACTTGAAGTATATCGGGGATTTCTCTGGACATCTGCAAAATGCGAAATTCTACTCCCAAGATTTCAGAAGCATATTACCGAATGGCCCCTCTGATAGAGTTTATTATTTGGACAGTCCATATTTCCTCACGACTGGTTATAACGTGCGTTTTTCTGATAAAGACCACAAAGAAATGCTGGACATCTTACGGAGCGCAAAGTGGAGATGGATTTTTTCTATGCAATATAACCCCTCTGATAGGGATTGGCTTACCGGCAAAAAAACACGCAAAGGACAAAAACACATTATAGAAAATTATGGAAACTATTATAGAGGGTTCTATGCTCCGCTTCAGTTGGATGGAGACCAAAAATATATACCAACAGATGCTCCAAAAAGGACTGCCTCAAAGCTGTTTGTAATATTATTCGATGCTGATGCCGCCAAGAGAAAGAAGCAAAAGATTTATTCGAGAACAATCGAGATGCTGGTGGTAAATTTTGACTGCTTGCGAACAATCCCGCTGCATGATACTGCGGTTGTTCTTCCATTCAAGCTGTTCTTACAATGCGCTGACGCTGGCAAAGCCTATAAAGAAATCGTGCAGCGGGCAATTACTTGGAGGGAAGAACATATCACAAAAAATTACATGGGCGGACTTGCTGTATGAGGCACTCTCGTTTTCCACTTTTGGCAAGCTGGGAAATGGTGGCCTACTTTGGAGACCTTTGCGGAGCTGTCAATTGACATTAAGGTAAAAAAGGTTAAATGGCAAAGCTAAAACTGCCAAAAAAACAGGTCGCTAAACTGCGTCAGCAGCTCATTAAGTGCCGAGCAGAAGATGATATGTTGACGCATGGTGTGGGTGTTTGTCTCAGGGGTAGTGCAAGTGCTCAAGGCTGATAGTCCGCCATTATATAACAAATAGTAATAGACAGGATTGGCTTTTCCTATTAATCCCCAGCAATTACCCTCCTTAATATCTGACTCAAACAATTTAATCTCATTCTAAATTACACAAATGTTTCGAGGACGACAGTGATTACAAATTGAGAAAGAGCTCCCCTGCGCCCATCTCAAAACAGTCCACACCCTCCCCCTGAGTTTGCTGTCTTTTGATTGTCTTCGAGAGGTCACCGAGTCCCCCCGCCGTGGCGATACACACACGGGAGTTCCGTCAGATATGCAATGGAGACTGGCGGTGTGCTGATGCTGTTACTCAGTCAGCCACTGACCGCATTGGCAGAGGACGTAGCGACCCGGCTATAGCAGACAGCACCCCGAGTCCCCCGCCGTGGCGGTTCGTAGCCGGGAGTCCTGTCGAGTATGTGGTACATCCTGTTTCCCGTTTGGGGATAGTGGAGAGACTGTCTCAGGGGGAGTTTTTGTTTGCGCAGATTGCCGTATGAGAAAGCTGTGGAATGTATTTGGCCTGTCTCCTTTCTCTGGGGTAGCCGTTTTCTGTACGGGGTAGAGGTGACTGTTTTTGCCATGATTTGATTGGTATTTGCCAGTCCTGGGGTAGCTTCCCGCTGCTTGCGGCATTGGCCTCTTGCTTGGGGTAGTTTCCCGCCGTTGGCGGCATTGGCCCCTTGGTGGGGTAGTTTCCCGCTGCTGATGGCGTTGGCCTCTTGCTTGGGGTAGTTTCCCGCCGTTGGCGGTATTGGCCCCTCGATGGGGTAGTTTCCCGCAGCTGGCGGCATTGGCCCCTCGATGGGGTAGTTTCCCGCAGCTGGCGGCGTTGGCCTCTTGCTTGGGGTAGTTCTCCGCCGTTGGCGGCATTGGTCCCTTGGTGGGGTAGCTGTTTTCTGTGCGGGGTAGTATCACTTGTTTGATGTAGTTGATTGTCCCTCGCCAGTATCGGGGTAGTTACCCTCCGTTAAAACTGAATAAACCGCTTCATTTAGCTTTCAAAGGCCATAGACAATCTATGGCCTTTTATTTTGGAAAAATGTTAGTTATTAGGGGTAGATTCCGAAAAAACGGTGATTTCCGGGGTAGTTATTTATCCCCTAAAACATTTCTGAATAAGGTCATATGAGTTGCTTGACAACTGTTAAAGCCAGAGCTAACATACCACCACTCTGGGTTTGTCTGGGCGTTTTGGGGTAGTAACGGCGCTTCGCATTTCTTGTTACGAATGCCCCAAAAACGCTCGAAGCGACCCCGAAATGAGTCCTGATTCTTCTGTTGGGAGAGGAGGTGAGTATGTGAGATTCCAAGACTTGCGGCGTGGGCATCCGGGGAAAGTCTGCATTTGCCAACCTCACCTGCGTGATCTCAAGAGCCATCGGGTGGTGTCGTGGATATGCCTGCAAGCGGTAGACACAGTCGATGCCGCAAGAGCGGCCCTTGAACGCCTTGATCTGGACGGCGTGACGGATGCCGTTCCTGTCTCCACAGACGAGCAAATTGTCATCGAGGGAGATTTGGCAGCCCGATACTTCAGGGTGTTCTTCGGATTGCGGTAAGCCGATGGGGTAGTTTGAAAAGGAGGTGCTTCCCATTGCGTTGATTCCGGGTAAGCATGAAATGCTTCTGTCAAAATTCAAAGAAGAGGTCGGCCGTGATCCAGACGCCGACTTCACATCGTCTATCCAGACGGTTGCGGCCGAATTTAGAAAAATGGAGGCAGAACGTGAACAAGGTGTAATCAACACTTTGTTTCTAAACCTGTATGCGCTGGACGCTCATTCACTCAGGCGAGATCTATCTAAACTGGCGATACTTGGCACGGCGAAAGCTACGCCCTCCCAGCGCACAGCCTTG
>CAMSIF010000011.1 GCA_947058885.1 uncultured Clostridia bacterium | reverse complement strand
CCGATCTGGATGGACTGAATTGTGCGCAGATTTTCCGTTACGTCCTCTCCTACCCGTCCATCGCCCCGGGTCGCTCCCTGGAAAAATACGCCGTCGCGGTACTCGAGGGCTACGGAAAGTCCGTCCACCTTTGGCTCTACGCTGTACTGGACGCCGTCCATGGCCTCCTCCATACGCTGGGCGAACTCCTCCACCTCCCCGGCGGAAAACACGTCCTGCAAGCTCTCCAGAGGAACAGGGTGCTCCACCTGCTGGAAGCTCTCCAACGCCTGTCCGCCAACCCGCTGTGTGGGAGAATCCGGCGTAATTTCCTCCGGGTGCTGGGCCTCCAGCTCCTCCAGACGGCGCAGGAGGCGGTCATATTCGTAATCCGGCATGTCGGGGTTGTCCAGCACGTAGTAGCGGTAATTCGCTTTGCCAAGGGTCTCCCGCAGCTCTTTCATTTCAGTTTTGTAGTCCATAGGCATCCTTTCTCCCCCCTGGGCGGCAGTTCCCCCGGACAGTACGAACCATCCGGGGGAACTGCGGTTTCACTTTCAGAGGCGGCAATCATTCTTCGTAAAACAGATCGTCGTCATAATCGGAGAACTCGGGGTAGTTACCCTTGCCCTGCAGCTTACTGCGCAGGCCGGCGGCCTCCTCAGCCAGCTTATCCCAGCAGCCAATTATCACACAGATCACGCCTGCCGCCGCCAGGGACAGCCCCACGATTTTCAAAACAAAACGCCATGTACTTTTCATGGTAGAACCTCCCAGTTCAATACTTCCTCCATAGTATACAGCATTCTGACGGAAATTACAATCATTTTTTTGCGGAAAAAAGGCTGAAAACACCTCTACCCCATTTCTCTTCGCAGCCGCTCAATGGCCCGTTTCTCCAGCCGGGATACCTGCACCTGGCTGACACCAAGAATCCGGGCGCACTGCTGCTGGGTCAGGCCCTTGAAAAACCGAAGAAGGATAGTTTTCCGTTCCTGCTCCGGCAGGGCGTCAATGGCGGCGCGCAGGGCGATGCGCTCCACCATGCTCTCCTCGGTAACCGGGCTGGCCAGGGTGGATTCGAGGGTCAGGCCGTCGGCATTCTCCTGCTGGAGGCTGTCCGGCGGAGCGGCGGCCAGTTCTGCGGCGGCAATTTCCTCCGGGGTCAGACCTGTAGCCTCGCTGAGCTCTGAAAGAACCGGCTCTCTCCCCAACTGCGCTTGCAGCCGTTCCCGGGCGGCGTAAATGCAGATGCTCTGCTCCCGAATACTGCGTCCCACTTTGATAGCGCCGTTGTCCCGGAGATACCGCCGGATTTCCCCTGCAATCTTGGGTACGGCATAGGTGGAAAACTGGGTGCCGTATCCGGCGTCGAACCCTCGTACCGCTTTGAGGAATCCCAGGCAGCCTAGCTGGTAGAGGTCGTCCGGCTCCACGCCCCTGCCGTAGTACCGCCGCACCACGGCCCAGATAAGGCCGCTGTTCTCCTCCAGGACCTTCGCGGCGGCGGCCTCGTCCCCCTGCCGCGCCTGGAGGATGAGGTCCAGCGTTCCGGCGGTCACTGTCCAGTACGCCGGGGCTTAATCCGGCGGCTCATGGTGACCCGGGTTCCCTTGCCCTGGACGGAACGGACAGTGAGGGAGTCCATGAAGCTCTCCATGATAGTAAAGCCCATACCGCTGCGCTCCTCTCCTCCGGTGGTAAATAGGGGCTGGCGGGCCTGTTTCACGTCCGGGATACCCCGTCCCCAGTCCCGGACGGATATTTCTAAAATGTCCTCCTCCAGCACCCGCGCCCTGACCACAATCCTGCCAAGGGTGTCCGGGTAGGCGTGAACAATGGCGTTGGTTACCGCCTCGCTGACAGCGGTTTTAATGTCTCCCAATTCCTCCAGGGTCGGGTCCAGCTGGGCGGCGAAGCAAGCTACCGCCCCGCGGGCAAAGGCTTCGTTTGCGCTGCGGCTCAGACATTCAAAAACTATGTAGTTTGTAGTTTTCGGTTTCATTTGTATCCCTCCTCATACCAATTCCACGTACCGGTTCAGGCCGGCCGTCTCCAGGACCCGCGCCGCCTGCCTTGGGATATTGATTACAACCAGGCTTCCGGAGAGGGCCTCCATTCTGCGTTTAGCACGCAGTACCACGGCGATGCCGGAGCTGTCCATAAACGTGAGGCCTTCCATGTCCAGGAAGGTCTTAACAGGCAGGTTTTGTTCCAGCAGCCGGTCGATGGAATCCATCAGGTCTTTTGCCGCGTGGTGGTCCAGCTCCCCGCTGAGGCGTATGGTGAGCTGGCGGTTTTCCGCCCTATATTTCATCTCCATGGCTTGTCTCCTTCTTCTGTATGTAAAAATAACTGCAAACTTTTCAGCTTGCAGTTATTATAATGTGTCCTTCCGGCCTTTTCTGTCGAAAGAGGGCGGGAAGAGAAAAATTTATATTTTTTTGTATATACATTTTGACAAACCCCGGTGCATGTGGTAAGATATTCCCAGGACGGCACAAGGAGGGTTTTATGGAGCGTCTTCTTCTGCATACGTGCTGTGCGCCTTGCAGTGTGTACTGTGTTGACAGTCTGCGAGGCGAGGGTATAGAGCCTGTTTCGTTCTGGTACAATCCGAACATCCATCCCTATCAGGAGTACAAGGCCCGGCGGGATACTCTTGTGAGTTACGCCGCGTCCATTGATTTGCAGCTGGTTGTGCGGGAGGAGTATGGTTTACGCGAATTTGTCCGGGCAGTGGCGGGCGATATCGGCCATCGCTGCGGGTATTGTTACGCCTGCCGTTTGGAAGGAACAGCGCGGTACGCCGCTGAAAACGGCTTTACGCATTTCTGTACCACGCTGCTGGTCAGTCCCTATCAGGACCATGAGGGGATTTGCCGGACTGCGGAGACGATTGCGGAGCGTTATGGGGTTCAGTTTTTGTATCGTGATTTTCGTCCTGGATTCCGGCAGGGGCAGGCTAAGGCGAGGGAATTGTCGCTCTACATGCAAAAATACTGCGGGTGTGTTTTTTCGGAAGAAGAGCGGTACGCCAAGCAGATTGAGAAGGACCGCGAACGGTTTCAAGCTATATAGAGCGAGCTGGACACCGCGTTAAGATTCAATCAAGATTTCTGGAGCGGGCGCGGTGCTCTCCATGGCAGCGGAAGCGGCGTACTGCTGGATAGCGGCTTCTGGAGAAGCGAGGGGCGTGTTGGTAATTGTCTGGGCCTGTTGACGGAGTTCCAGTTGAAGCTGAGACGGCTGGGCCGTTTGGGTGTGGAGTCTGGCGTCGATGTTTGCCTCTTGGATGTAGGCGTTTTCGCGAATCATGCGTTGGGTTTTGCGGCGTTCCAGTTCCTGGCGGAGCCGCTGTTGTTCTTTGAGCTGCTGTTCCCGTTCGCATCTGGCGCGCTGGGTTTCCAGGAGTTTTTCCCGGTCGAGGTCTCTTTTTTTCTTTTCCGAGCGGTTAATGGCCTTTTGGAGTTGACTGATGGCGGCGCGAATAGTGGAGGAGTTGTCGGTGTCGCGGCGCAGTTCCCGTTTTAACTGGGCCAGACGGCGCCGGGCGTAGCCGGTAGCGGCGTTGACTTGGGTACGGTTTTTGGCTCTGGCAAGGCGGGTGTAGGCCTCTCTGGGGGCCTCATTATATTGTGATTTATTGGGTTTATAGAGTTTTTGCAGGGCTTTGGACTGTTGTTCCGCTTTTTCGCGTGCTTCGCGCATCATCTCAACCAGGCTTTTTGTTTTTTCTTTTTCCTGTTCGAGTAAGGACTTTATATCTACCTCTTTAGCAGTGGAGGTATCTAATGCGTCTGCTTGCTGTATGTTGTCTGGAGAAAGAGGTATTGACTGTTCTGGCAACCAGGATTGTTGTGCGGATATTGAGTTTGCGGTGGTGACGCTTATGCCGCCCATGTTCGTCCCTCCTGTTGATGGATATGTTATTGATATCGGCAGGCCGGGACGGTTTCAATAGGTGTTGTGTTAAAATTTGTCATAAATTTAAGGAGGGCAGAATATGTCGATACAGGTAAAGAGCGAAATTGGGGCGTTAAAGCGCGTAATGCTTCACAGACCGGGGAAGGAATTGGAGCATTTGGTACCGGGTGAATTGGGACGGCTGCTGTTTGACGATATTCCTTATTTACGGGCTGCACAGCAGGAGCATGATATGTTTGCGGGGATATTGCGGGAGTGCGGCGTAGAGGTTGTGTATCTGGAGGATTTAATGGCGCAGGCACTGCGGGCGGTACCAGGATTGGCGCGGCAGTTTGTGGAGGAGTTTATATCGGAGGGCGGAAGTTTAGCGCAACGGTTTCGGGAGCAGTTATTGGAATTATTTTTGAGTATTCGGGATGAACGGGAGCTAGTTTTAAAGGCTATGGCGGGAGTAGCTGTAGGCGAGATTGGCTGTGTTTGCAGTCCGCTGGTGGATTTGACGAATAGTAAGACTAGGTTTTTGTTGGACCCGATACCCAATTTATATTTTACGCGGGACCCCTTTGCCAGTATTGGGAATGGGGTAAGCTTGAATCGGATGTATTCGCAGACGCGCCGTCGGGAAACTATCTTTGGGAAATATGTACTGGAAAACCATCCTGATTACAGGGGGAAGGTACGGTTTTATTATAGGCGGGAAAATCCGTTTAGCCTTGAGGGCGGAGATATTTTGAACTTGAGCAACGAGGTGTTAGCGGTAGGGATATCGCAAAGGACTACGCCGGAAGGGATAGAGCAGTTGGCGCAGAATTTGTTTGGCGACGATGCGTGCGAGGTAAAGAGGATATTGGCGTTGGATATTCCCAGCATCAGGGCGTTTATGCACTTGGATACTGTGATGACGCAGATAGACCGGGATAAATTTACGATTCATCCGGAGGTATTGGGTAGTTTACGGGTGTACGAAGTAACGCCGGGTGGAAGCGCGGGGTTGAAGGCAGAGGAGATTGATGGTGAGTTACCGGAGATTTTAGCGGAACGTTTGGGCGTGGAGCGGGTGACAATGATATGTTGTGGCGGGAAGGACCGGGTAGCGTCGGAGAGAGAGCAGTGGAATGACGGTTCAAATACGTTATGCGTATCTCCGGGGACGGTTGTGGTGTATGACCGAAATTATATAACGAATGGGATTTTACGGGATCATGGGATTCATGTATTGGAGATGCCGAGTTCGGAGTTATCTCGGGGCCGAGGAGGTCCGCGGTGTATGAGTATGCCTTTGGTGCGGGAGAGCGTTTAAAGTTTCTCTTGTAACGCAGTATGTTGGATAGAGGAAAAGTACGATGGCTCTTTCGGGTCGAAGGGGCCGGCAGGCGGAGTAGGTTACGCGCCAAGGAGGCAAGGAGGCGCAGGTGATTCGGAGGCTTCGCCCTTCCCTTCCGAGACGCAGTGTCCTTAAGAAAGGGGGTCCAGCCCGTAGGGCTGGCGGCGTTTTGGTTACTTTGCCGCTGTAGGCAAAGTAACCCGCGCCGGAGCGCGGAACTCCCCCAGCCGTCTGTCAGGACAGAACCAGTTTTGCCTTGCGCCGCGCAGCGGCGCAAAGAATAAATGAAAAAAGGAGAAAGCACTATGCCAGTCAATGTAAGAGGGAGACATTTTTTGAAGCTGCTGGACTACAGTCCGGCGGAAATCCGGTATCTTCTGGACGTTGCGAAGGAATTTAAGAATCTAAAACGCAATGGAGTGCCGCACCGGTATTTGGAAGGAAAAAACATTGTACTGCTGTTTGAGAAGACCTCAACCCGGACCAGGTGCTCGTTCGAGGTAGCGGGCTACGACCTGGGAATGGGCGTTACATATCTGGACCCCGGCAGTTCTCAGATGGGTAAAAAAGAGAGCATCGCCGATACCGCCCGGGTGCTGGGCCGCATGTACGACGGAATCGAGTACCGCGGCTTCGACCAGGACCTGGTGGAAACACTGGCGGAGTATGCTGGAGTGCCCGTTTGGAACGGCCTGACCGACCAGTTCCACCCAACCCAGATGCTGGCGGATTTGCTGACCATGGAGGAGAAATTTGGATACCTCAAAGGCCTGCGGTTTACCTACATGGGCGACGCCCGCAACAATATGGGCAACTCCCTGATGATTGCCTGCGCGAAGATGGGGATTCACTTTACCGCCTGTGCGCCCAAGGAACTCTTCCCCGCCCCGGAACTGGTGGAGAAGGCTAAGGCTATCGCGGCGGAAAATCACTGCGACATCCGTCTCACCGAGGATGTCGCGGAGGGCACCAAAGACGCTAATGTCATTTACACCGACATTTGGGTCTCTATGGGCGAGCCGGACGAGGTTTGGGAAACCCGCATCAAGCTGCTCAAGCCCTATCAGGTCAATGCCGCCGCGATGAACAACGCCGCCCCAGACGCCATTTTTATGCACTGTCTGCCCTCCTTCCACGACACAAAAACCACCATTGGCGCGGATATCGCCAAAAAGTTCGGTATCCCTGAGATGGAGGTTACGGACGAGGTGTTTGAATCCCCGCAGTCTGTCGTGTTCGACGAGGCGGAAAACCGTATGCATACCATTAAGGCCGTCATTTACGCCACGCTCTGTTGAGCCTGTCAACTGTAGAGGAGGGATTTTCCATGTCTTTCATAATGCCCAAATACCACCATCCGGATTTCAGCGAGGAACGCTTCCGGAACGCGCCCGACGCGAAATATGAGACTGCGGAAAAGGACGGCGTGGCCCCAGAGGGGTACCACAGCACGTCTATGTACCCGGAATACTTTAAAATCAACGGGAAATGGATTCTCGCGGAGGAAAGCCGTATGGACTCCAGCGTGGTTCTGCGGGATGGGGACCGCCTGGATGTGGTGGAAAACCGGAACATCAAGAAGGGCGATCAGGTGATTCTTGGCCGTACAGAGAAGGGCGAAGAGGGCATCTATATGCACTGTACCGGCTTCCAGGAGGACGGCGCGGAGCTGGAGGACCAATTTGTCTTCCGCCAGGGCCGCAGCCGGGAGACCGCTTTTGCCCGGGATTACGACAAGCTCTTTGACCTCCTGCGCCATGAGCGGGAACACGGCAATATTCTCTGGGTGATGGGTCCGGCCTTTGCTTTTGACGCGGACGCTAGAGCCGCTATGCAGGCCTTGATTGAGAACGGATACGCCAACGGTCTTCTGGCGGGAAACGCGCTGGCTACTCACGATTTGGAGGGCGCACTGCTCCATACCGCGCTGGGACAGGATATCTATACCCAGAAATCCCAGGTCAACGGACATTACAATCACTTGGATGTCATCAACAAGGTTCGCCGGAGCGGCTCTATTCCGGCGTTTATCCAGGATTACAATATTGACAACGGCATCATCTACAGCTGTGTCAAGCAGGACGTCCCCTTTGTTCTCACCGGGTCTATCCGGGACGATGGCCCTCTGCCGGAGGTCATCGCCGATGTGTACGAGGGACAGACAAAGATGCGGGAGCTGGTGAAGAACTGTACCACCATCATCTGTCTCGCTACTATGCTGCATACGATTGCCGCAGGGAATATGACCCCCTCCTTCCGGGTAATGCCGGACGGAGAGGTCCGTCCGCTGTATCTGTACGCAGTGGACGCGGATGAGTTTGTGGTTAATAAGCTTCTGGACCGCGGAAGTCTCTCCGCTACTACAATCGTGGCAAATGTACAGGACTTTATTACCCTGGTGGCCCGGGGTCTGGGTGTGATGCGCCAGCCCAATCAATAATAATTTTATAGGAAAAGTCAGGAGAAATCCCGGCTTTTCCTATAATGAGAAAATTTTTCTCCCCTATCCCCTTTTCGCCCGCTTTGACACCGCGCCGCGTCCGGGGCCAATGAGGCAAACAGGCGCGGGACCGGATATCCCTTGTCCAGTCCCGCGCCTGTTTTCAATTGGAGCAATAACGGGAGGCCGTCCTCTCCCGTATGTAGTTCTGTTGACAATCAGCCCGCTGCGGCTTCTTCCTCCGCCTGATAATTGCGGCCAAACTTGAGGTCGTCCTTCTTTGAGCCGCGAGCGGCCTTCTCCGCTTTCTCTGAAACCTCTTTGACCATGTTGCTGCGTCCATTGAGCCGTCCGCCGTCCTGCACCACCAGGGAAATGGTCGTCACATCGCCCTCGAGGCTTCCGGATTTTTCCAGGCACATATGGTCCCTGGCTACGCAGTCGCCCTCAATACAGCCGCCCACTTGGATTACGTCCGCCGTGACAGGGCCCTTGACCACGCCGGTCGGGGTGACAATCAAAGCCCCCTTCAGGCTGATTTCTCCCTTAACCGTCCCCTCCACCTGGATTACGCCCTCGCCTTCCAGCGTACCGGAGACCGTAATGCCGGTGGCGATAACGGTGCTGGTCAGAGGGCTGGGGAGGCTGGGGATCTCATCCAGCTGTTCTTCGCGCTCCGTTTCTACGGGCTCCACCTCCAGGTCCTTTGCCTTACTGCCAAACAATCCCATAAGTAAACCTCTCCTTTTTATGATTGATCATTTAACACCGGAAAAAAGGCCGCATAGGCCTCCCGGCGGGACTGCCAGTTACTTCCGCCCACAATTTTGGACGCAATATCGGTATTTTCCACCCCGGGCTGGCTGGAAAACGCCTCCTTCACTCCGGCGATGCGCCAGTAGTAGGCTGCGCTCTCCCAGGCGTAAAACTGGGCGATATAGTCAGCCCCTGTGGCGGCGGGGTTCTGGGTGTCGTAGACAATCCTGGAGTAGCGGGACACGTCCACTCCCAGGTTTGCCGCAGACCACAGCGCACGGTAATACGCCTCCCTGATCTCGTTCTTGCTGTGGTGCGTAGGATTCAGGTAGGGGGTATTTTCCAGTGCTGGTACATGTTTTTTCATCATCCAGGTGGAAAAGGCCATCTGACCATAGTCAAAGGTCAGGTGAAAATAGCCCGCCCCACGGGTCCCGGTGGTATAGCCGTAACGCTGGAAATAGGACTCCTCCCCTAACTCCGTCAGCCAACGTCCGCCGGAGGTTTCTACCGCCGCCTGGGCCAAAAACTGGCTGATTTCCTCCGGCGTGGTGATGTCATACTCCCGCAGAACGCGGTTCAGCTCTTCCAGCGACTCTGCGGAAAGAGACCATGTAATCTTCCCCAGGGCACTGTCCGTATAACTCATTTTCTCCAGCTGCTCCGCCGTCACCAGAGGCGGCGGGGCCCCCTCCACCTGTTCCAGGTGAAGCGTCAGCTCATCCGGCTGGACTGGGGCCCGTACCGTCTCCATGCTCCAAAGCAGGATAGCGGCAGTCAGCACCGCGAACAGCGGGCAGAGGGGAAGCAGCGGCCTGAGGCTGCGGAATCGGTCCTGCCTGATTGAGTTCGTGTGCTCCAACATAGTGTATCCGTCCCTTAGCTGGAGCGGCGGACAGAGGCCTCCGCTCCACTAGAAAATTTTGAGGGAAACAGAGCTGCATTTTTATTTTAACACATACTCCAATTTTTTTCAATGGTTTCTCATCAAATATTTAAAATTAGATTAAAAATCTTACAAAACCGGCAATTTTTTGTAGATTTTTGCCGTAAGCACAGTCTTATTGCACCACTACATTTTCCCTTCCCAAGGTCTCCACCAGTTCATCCACCAGGGATTTCCCCAACAGGCAGGTGGTTCCCATACGCTTTCCGGTATCGGAAAACGCCAGCCGCGCGGGCGTATTTCCGGGAAACATGCTGATAACGCGGTTGATGTGGGCCAGAGCCGGGTCACTCATAGACGGCAGACGGAGCCAAAGCACCTTCCCTTCCAGCACCTGAATACCCTCCCGGGGCTTGGGGACATCCGGCGGGACCTCTCCGCCGCCCCGCAGCGCGTAAACCGCGTCGCAGAGAATCTGGGGGGGCTTATCGTCCCGAACAGAAAGCTTTCCCTGGACTAGCACCGCACTGCCCTCCTGTAGCTGCCGCCCGAACCGCTCCAGTGTCCTGCTGAAGCACAGCAGTTCAATAGAGGAAGTATCGTCCTCCACCGTAGCGTAGGCCATAAGCGTATTGTTTCGGGTTGTGCGGGTGCGGTAGGCACTGACAATTCCAGCCAGCGTAATCTGCTGGCCGTCCTGATAAAGGGTTGGCCCGCCCTCCTGTGCAAAGTCCTGGTTTATGGAACCGACCGGCACCGCCCCGGCTGCCCTGGCAGCGGCCCGGTAAGCGTTCATAGGGTGTCCGGAGAGGTACAGCCCCGCCACCTCCCTTTCCTGGCGCATCCGTTCCTCCAGGGGGAATTCCGGTATATCCGGCAGAGCTAGGGCGGAGAGCTGCGGCTGGCTTTTGGTCTGGGACATGCCGAAAAAGTCCATTTGTCCCTCTACGTTCTGGCGGCGGCTGTCCGCGATAGAGTCCAGCAGCTTGTCATGAACCGCTACCAGCTGGCTTCTATGCGCGCCAAAGCAGTCGAACGCCCCAGCGCGTATGAGATTCTCCACCGCCCGTTTGTTGACCTCAGAACCATGCATTCTCTGGCAGAAGTCCTGAAAGCCGGTAAACGGCCCGCCGGATTCCCGTTCCCTTACGACGCTCTGGATAAATCCCCGGCCAATGTTCTTAATTGCCACCAAACCGAAACGGATTCCTTCCGGCTCCACGGTAAATGTGTCGAAGGAGTGATTCACGTCCGGCGGCAGCAGGGGGATACCCATATCCCGGCACTCGTTGATATATTCGGAAACCTTTTCCGTCCATCCCAGTATGCTGGTCAGCAATGCGGCCATGTACTCCCGGGGGTAATGGAGTTTGAACCACGCGGTCTGGTAGGCCACCACGGCGTAGCAGACCGCGTGGGCCTTGTTGAAAGCATAGTTGGCGAAATCGTATATTTCGTCGAAAATCGCCTCGGCAATGTCCGCAGGAATGCCGTTTGCAATGCATCCAGCGATGCCCCGCTCCTGGTCGCCGCTGAGGAAAGCCCCCCGCTCCCGCTCAATGTCCTTGGCCTTTTTCTTGCTCATAGCCCGGCGCACCATATCAGCCTGCCCCAGCGAGTAACCAGCCAGACGGCGGAAAATCTCAATAACCTGCTCTTGGTAGACGATACAACCATAGGTGATGGATAGAATCGGTTCCAGTGCCGGGTGCTTATAGCTGATGAGGGACGGGTTGTGTTTACAGGCAATGAACCTGGGAATGGAATCCATGGGTCCGGGCCGGTACAGGGCCACAATAGCGGTTAAATCCTCGATAGACTGTGGTTTCAGTCCCACGCACACCCCGGTCATCCCAGCAGACTCCATTTGAAATACGCCGCTGGTTTTCCCCTGAGTGAGCATGTCGAACACCGCCTGCTCGTCCTCCGGAATGTCCTCCAGCCTGAAGTCCGGTTTCTGACGCCGTACCATGGCAATGGCGTCCTCCAGAACGGTGAGGTTTCTTAGGCCCAAAAAGTCCATTTTCAGCAGGCCAAGCTCCTCCAGGGTCACCATGGAATACTGACAGACAATGGTATCGTCATTCCTGGCCAGGGGGACGTAGGTATACACCGGATTTTTGGTGATGACCACCCCGGCGGCATGGGTGGAGGCATGGCGGGGCATTCCCTCCAGAGCCTGGGCGGTGTCGATGAGTGTCTTGATGCGGGGGTCGCCGTCGTAGAGCTCCTTCAGCGGCTTGCTCAGCCGCAGGGCGTTGGCCAAGGTGATATGCAGGTTGTTCGGGCCGCTGGGCACCTGCTTGGCTACCGCGTCCACCTCGGCGTAGGGCAGATTCATCACCCGGCCTACGTCCCGGATAACGCCCCTGGCTGCCATGGTGCCAAACGTAACAATCTGGGCAACCCGGTCCTCGCCGTACTTCCGGCGGACGTAGTCCACCACTTCGTCCCGGCGGGTATCGCCAAAATCCATGTCAATATCCGGCATAGAGACCCGTTCCGGGTTCAAAAACCGCTCAAAATAGAGCCCGTATTTCATGGGGTCAACGTCCGTAATATGGAGACAGTAGGAGACCATGGACCCGGCTGCGCTCCCGCGTCCCGGCCCCACGGGAATGCCCGCCTTTCTCGCGTACCGGACAAAGTCGGACACAATGAGGAAGTAATCGGTAAACCCCATTTTTTCAATCATGTCCAGCTCGTAATCCAGCTGCTTATGGTACTCCGGACAGGTTCCCTGATACCTCTCCGCAAAGCCGCTCTCGCAGAGGCGGCGGATATAGCTCTGGGACGTCTCCCCCTGCGGGACCCGGAATTCCGGCAGGTGGTACTTTCCGAAGGTGAATTCCAAATTACAGAGGTCCGCCACCCGCCCGGTGTTGGCGATGGCATCCGGGTAGCCGCCGAACACTTTCTCCATCTCCTCGGTGGAGCGGACGTAGAAGTTCCGGGGCTCGTAGCGCATCCGCTTCTCGTCCTCCAGCAGCTTTCCCGTCTGGATACACAGCAAAACGTCGTGGCTCTCGGCATCCTCCGGAGCTAAATAGTGACAGTCGTTGGTACAGATAAGGGGGATATTTGTCTCCTCATGAATGCGCAAAAGTCCCTGGTTGACCACCGCCTGATTCCGGATACCGTGGTCCTGGAGCTCCAGATAAAAGCCATCCGCGCCAAAGAGCCCGCTCATCTCCAAAGCGTACTCCTTCGCGCTCTCATAGCTGCCGTTCATCAGCCGCTTGGGGATTTCTCCGGCGAGACAGGCGGACAACGCAATGAGCCCGCCGCAGTGCTCCCGCAGCAGGTCCATGTCGATTCTGGGTTTGATATAGAAGCCCTCCATAAAGGCCTTGCTGACCATAAAGCTGAGGTTCCGGTACCCCTCCTCATTGCGGCAGAGAAGTACCAGATGGCGGCTCTCAGCGTCCAGCTCGTGGACCTTGTCGAACCGGGAGCGGCCCGGCGGCGTGACGTACACCTCGCAGCCGATAATAGGCTTGATTCCCTCTTTTTTACAGGCCCGGTAGAAGTCGATGGCGCCGTACATTACGCCGTGGTCCGTCACGGCCACGGCAGTCTGGCCCAGCTCCTTTACCCGCTTCGCCAGCCCGTCGATACGGCAGAAGCCGTCCAGCAGGCTGAACTCCGTATGGACATGAAGATGTACAAAGGACATAGGCTCCCTCCCTTTTTCACGACAAGCGGCGTTTACTGCCTGCTCAGCTCCACCAGCTTCCGCAGCCGGTGGTTCAGACAGCTTTTGGTCACCGGCGGCTCAAATTCCTCCGCCAGCTGGCTGAGGGTCAGCTCCGGATAGGTCTCCCGCAGGATAATCGTCTCCTTCAGCTGGGGCGGAAGCTTCTCCACCCGGTCCAGCTCGTACAGCCGCCGGATGGCCCGCAGCTGCTCCTGAGCGGCGTCCACTGCCTTGTCCAGGTTGGCGGATTCGCAGTTGACCCGGCGATTTACGCCGTTGCGAAGCTCCTTTTCCGCCCGGGTGTTCATCAGCTCCATGGCCTTCACCGGCGCGCCCATCAGGGTCAGTAAATCCTCAATTTGGCTGCTGCTTTTAAAGTAGATCACCTGGTTGCCGCTGCGCACCGTCTGCTTGGGCTGGTAGTTCATGTCCGCCAGCAGGGCCAGCAGCTCCCGGCTGGCCTGGGCGTGGCTGGTGGAAAGCTCCAGATGGTACCGCTTGGCGGGTTCGGTAATGCTCCCTCCCGCCAAAAACGCTCCCCGCAGGAACGCCGCCCGGCAGCATTCCTCCTCCAGCAGGCCGAAGTTGATGTGCAGCACCGGACTCTGCCGGGAGTCGAAGCCAAAGGCGTCTATCATCCGCCCCGCTTTGTCCGCGTCCAGCACCTGGAAGACATATTTCTGCTCGCCCGAGGCGGGCAGGCGGTCAAACGCAAACCCAAAAGCCCGGTCCAGCAGTTCCGGCAGCCGCCCGGCGAAGCTGCTGCTTTCCGTGATAACGCGTACCTCCTGGGCTGTGAAGGTATTGCACCACAGCAGCGCACCGTAAGCCTCGGCCCTGGCGCAGCAGTTCCGGTCAATGGGCGTCCGGCAGAGCTCTGTTTTGACGTCGCTGGAAAAGGACATGGCCTCCGCCCTCCCCTTCTGAATATCAAACAAGATCCGCACATAAATTTACCACAGCCGGGCGCCCATTGCAAGCCCCTCTTATTTTACGCTCTCCACAAACCGCAGGAAGGCCGCTCTTCCCCGCTCGCCGCGTTTGAACACGCCCGCGTGTTCCAAGACCTTGGCGAACACAGCCCCGATTTCCTGCCGCAGGATTTCGTCCACATTTTCCGCCGTAAACTGGTGACGCTGCCGCAGCTCCGCAGCCCATGCCGCGTGTTTTTCCAGCTCCGGGTTCTGGGCAGGATCGCCGCCGGAAACCAACAGCTCTCCCAGGCGGGCCATCTCGCCCTTCAGGCGGGCCGGAAGCACCGCCAGCCCCATTACCTCAATCAGGCCGATATTCTCTTTTTTAATATGGTGCAGTTCCTGGTGCGGATGGTAGACCCCCAGAGGGTATTCCTCTGTGGTAATATTGTTCCGCAGTACCAGATCCAATTCAAATTTCCCCGCCCGCATCCGGGCAATGGGGGTAATTGTGTTGTGGGGCTCTCCGTCCGTCTCCGCAAAGATGAAGGCAGCCTCGTCCGTATACCCCCGCCAGGCACTAAGAATCCGGTCCGCCAGCTCCACCAGCCTCTCCCGGTCCGCGCACCGCAGCCGCAGAACGCTCATGGGCCAGCGGACCACGCCGGCCTCCACGTCTCCAAATCCAGGGAAAGAAACCTGTCCTTCTATGGGAGCTTTTTCCATGGCGAAGGAATACCGTCCGCCTTGGAAGTGGTCATGACTGAGGATGGAGCCGCCCACAATCGGCAAATCCGCGTTGGAGCCCACAAAATAGTGCGGGAACTGGGCTACAAAATCCAGCAGCTTCCGGAATGTGGAGTGGTCAATCTTCATGGGAACATGACGCCCGTTGAACACGATGCAGTGCTCGTTGTAGTAAACATAAGGAGAGTATTGCAGGAACCACTGCTCCTTGTTAATAACTACCTCAATCAACCGGTGATTCCCCCGGGCGGGATGGCTCGCACGTCCGGCGTACCCCTCGTTCTCCCGGCAGAGCTGGCACTTGGGATAGCCGCTCTGGGGGGCGCTTTTGGCGGCGGCAATGGCCTTGGGGTCCTTCTCCGGCTTGGACAGGTTGATGGTGATATCCAGGTCGCCATAGGCGGTGGGTGTCACCCACTTCACGTCCTTGCAGATGCGGTAGCGGCGGATATAGTCCGTAGCCTGGCTGAAGCGGTAATACCAGTCCGTAGCCTCCTCCGGACTTTTCGCATAGCGGTTTTGGAACCACGTGTTCACCTGACTGGGCCGGGGCGTCAAAATACCCATAAGTTTCGTGTCCAGCAAATCTCTGCTGGTGATATCGTCCGAAATAATTCCCCGGGCCGCCGCGTCATCCAGGATGGGAGTGAGGAGGCTGTCCAGCCCCATATCGTTCCATTCCAAAGCCTCCTGCGGCTCGGTATATTCGTCCAGCCTTAAGGCGTCCAGGATTTGGTTGACCGCCCAGGTCCGGTCCCTCTCCTCAATCAGTCCGTTTTGGACACCGTAATCCGCCAGAGCGCAGATATATTCAGAAATCGTCCCTTTCATCCCCGCTCCTCCTTACGCCAGCCGTACGCCGCCCAAGGGACGGACTGTCAGCACATGGCAGGACCCTTCGCCCAGGACCCGCTCCACCTCCGCCCGGAAGCCGTCCAACATATCCAGCGGTACAAAAGCCTGAATAGTTCCAGCAAAGCCTCCGCCGTGTACCCGGCAGGCCCCCCGGGTGTTCAGCAGCCGTTCCGCCAAGGCCAGGGCGAAGGCCACCTCCTGACGGTCCGTATACCCGGCGGGGACCACGTTTTGCAGGTACCGCCAACTGGAGAGTCCAGAGTCGCTGACATACTTGAGGAAGCTGTCAAAGTCCCCCCGGCGCAGGGCTTCCACCTGACCTGCCACCCGGCGGTTATCCGCGTAGATGTGCATAGCCCGCAGCACGGCCCGGTCCCCGGCCTCCCGGCGCAGCTCCGGAAGGGCGGCGGCGAAGTCCTCCTCCGGTACCTCCCGCAAAACGCTCTTCCCAAAATGGGCGCATATTTTTTTCAGCTCGGTGGTCACGGCGGCGTATTCGTTGGTCAAGTCCGCGTGGTCCGCGCCGCTGTCCACAATGCAGAGGGCGTGGCCTGCGGAAGCAAAGTCAAACTCCAGTTTCTCCACTACCGGCTGGTCGTTGTCCGCGAAGTCAACAGTTACCATGCCGCCTACCGAGGAAGCCATCTGGTCCAGGAGACCGCTGGGCTTGCCGAAATAGACGTTCTCCACATACTTGCCCATCTGCGCGATGCGCACAGGATCGCATGCGCCGTCCAGGAAGAGGCTGTTGAAAATATTCCCCATCAGCACCTCAAAGGCGGCGCTGGAGGAAAGGCCGCTGCCCTTGAACACGCTGGAGGTGGTATACGCGTCGAAGCCCTCCAGCCGGGCTCCCTGGCTCTTGAACCAAGCCGCCACGCCCCGGACAATCGCCCGGGAACTGTTGTACTCCTCCGGATGGACCTCCAGGTCCTCCAGCTCCACCACGTCCAGTGGGAAACCGTCGCCCTTGACACGGATAACGTTCTCTCCGTTGGGGGCTACGGCGGCGATGACATCCAAATTCACGCTGCCCGCCAGCACCCTGCCATGCTGGTGGTCGGTGTGATTCCCGCCAATCTCCGTGCGCCCGGGCGCGGAAAACACCGCCACGCGTTCACAGGGCCCGAAGTTTTCCTTCAGACCCTGCAAAAGCCGCCGGTAGCGGCTGGACTCCCTCTGGAGCTCCTGTTCGCCGTACAGGCTGGAAATGGATTTTTCAAGCTGGACAAAATCAGTTTCCGGACAAAATGTGTACGCCATAACGCGCCTCCTAACAAAACCGCATATTTAATGAGTTATTTGGGTTTTATTATAGGCCGTCCACGGCAATATGAACATGGATTTTTTGTCCATGTTCCCCCAATTTTTAGTCAAAATCTCCCTGGACCTTTTCCTCCTGGACGCAGTTTCTGGCCTTTGCGGCGTACTGCCGGGGCGACATCCCCTTAACCTCCTTGAACGCCCGGGAGAAGTAAAACGGGTCCTCAAACCCTACGGAATTGGAGATTTCCTGAATGGAGCAGCTGGTGTCCGCCAGCAGGGCGCAGGCCCGCTCAATGCGGTATTCCAGCAAAAACCGCTTGGGAGAAATCTGGAACCGCTTGACAAACCGGCGGTAAAGGCTGCTGTGGCTGACAGACGCGTAGGCCGCCAGCCCCTCCACCGTAATGGGTTCCTCGTAATGGCTGATAATGTACTCCGCCGCCAGCTGCGCGCAGTCCGGGGTTTTCACTCCGGACTCCTCCCGCCGCTGGGCCGTGCGGACCAGAAAGGCAAGCAGGTCGTAGAGCCGTGCGCTCATCTCCAGCCCCTGCCAGACGGAGGTACCGTAGCTTTGGTACACCGCCTCCATGCGCTGCCGGATTTCCCCGCTGTCCCGTCCCCGGTAGACCGGCTCCTCCAGAGAAAAATCCGTCTGCTCCACATACCCCGCCGCGTCCAGGCCGCTGAAGCCCACCCATATGTATTCCCACGGTTCCTCCATACCGGCGTAGTAGTGGATAGCCGTGCCGGGATAGCACAAAAAGGTATCCCCCGCTCCCAGCTCATACCGTCTGTCCCGGCACTCGTACACACCCCTGCCGCCCAAAATGTGGTGCAGCAAAAAATGTCCGCGCACGCCAGGGCCCCATCCATACCCTGGGGGGCACTGTTGACAGCCCGTATTCTGGACATAGAGTGATGCCGTCCGGCGCTCCAGCTTCATTGAATGCTTGTAGATACTGCTTTGTTGTTTGTTCATTGACAGCTCCCCTCCTCTCAGATTGCCTGCCCGGGCTGCGGGCAGCGGGAGACCGTAAGGGCTGTCCCCCGTAGATTTTTATTATACACGAAAATTTCCCTAGTTGTCCACATTTTTTGTGAAATCTGACGGAAAAAGATAAATTTTTTCTATTATTAACGGACATCTTTCCTGGTTTTTGTGAAAAATGCCGGAAAAATCTTTCTTGTTCGCGAAATAATCACGCTGTATTGGTGTTTTTGAACGATTGACTTTTCTATGCTATCATGATACTATGCTAAAGCGTTAAAATAATTGACGGAGAGGAGCGTACCCTATGGACGTGTTTCGCGCCAGGGGCTCCGACCTGCTGGTCCAGGCTATTTTGGCACTGGAAACCGAGGCGGAGTGCCGGGCTTTTTTAGAGGACCTGATGACCGGAAAAGAAATTCAGGACTGCGCCCAGCGGCTGCAAGTGGCGAAGCATCTGCGCCAGGGGCTTGTCTACAGCCGCATCGCCCAGGCCACCGGCGCCAGCAGCGCCACCATCAGCCGCGTCAACCGCTGCTACACCTACGGCGCGGGAGGCTACCGCGTTATCCTGGACCGCCTGGAGGCGGAGGAGGCGGCAAGCTATGTGTGACGTCCCTGTCCTGCGTCCTGACGAGCGTGCGGGCTTCCGTCTGCGGGAGCTGTACCGCCGCCGGGGTTACCTTCCCTACCGTATGAGCAGGTTTGAGTCCTATGACCTCTACGCCAGCAACAAGAGCTTTCTGGTCAGCGAAAATATTCTGACCTTCACAGACACCGATGGCCGCCTTATGGCCCTCAAACCGGACGTCACGCTGTCCATCGTCCGCAGTGCGCCCTGCGCCGGAACAACGCAAAAGGTCTACTACCAGGAGAACGTCTACCGCACCTCCCCTGCCGCCGCCGGTTACCGGGAGATTATGCAGGCCGGTCTGGAATGCATCGGCAGCATAGACCTTCTGGATATGGGAGAAACGCTGTCGCTGGCGGCGGAGAGCCTGGCCCTGCTGGGCGGAGACTATCTTCTGGATATAGGACATACCGGCGTGGTCTCCGGAATGCTGGAAGGCGTCCGCGAGCCTTTCCGCTCTCAGCTCCTGGAGGAGATCGGGCGGAAAAATCCCGCCGCTATCCGGGAACTGTGCGCCCGCGCCGGTACCGCCTTCCATCAGGCGGAAATGCTCTGCCGGCTGTCCCAGCTCTACGGTCCTCCCCGGGAGGTCCTGCCGCAGCTGGCGGAATTGGCGGACACCGCTCCGTGCCGCGACGCCCTGGAGGAGCTGCAAGACCTCTGCGCCCTGCTGGAGAACTCCGGCTTCGTCCAAGGCCTGCGGCTGGACTTCTCCATTGCTAACGATATGCGCTACTATAGCGGCGTGATTTTTCGGGGCTATCTGCCGGGACTGGCCCGCGGCGTTCTGGCGGGAGGCCGCTACGACAACCTTCTCCGCCGTATGGGAAAACAGGGCGGGGCTATCGGTTTCGCGGTGTACCTGGACCAGCTGGAGCGCCTGGACACAGGCCTGGATTACGATGTGGACATTCTTCTGCTCTATGGCCCCGGCGACGCCCCCGCCAGCGTGTCCCGGCTGGCCCAAAAACTGGCTGGCCAGGGAAAAGCTGTCCGAACCGCGCGAAATGTCCCGGCAGATCTGCGGTACAGAGAACTCATTCGTTTCAGGGAAGGAGGCGCGGATGATGGATATGATTAATATTGCCCTTCCCAAAGGCCGTTTGGGAGAAGCGGTTTACGCCCGGTTCAAGGCCGCCGGGTATCCCTGCCCCTCTATTGAGGAGGAAAACAGGAAATTGATTTTTGAAAATCCGGAAGCAGGTGTGCGCTACTTTTGGGTCAAGCCTTCCGATGTGTCCATCTATGTGGAGCGGGGCGCGGCGGACGTGGGCATAGCTGGAAAGGATATCCTTCTCGAGTACGCCCCCGATGTGTACGAATTGGCGGATTTGGGGCTGGGGAAATGCCGGATGTGCGTGGCGGCGCGAAAGGATTTCCGGGACCGTCCTGGCCGCATACTGCGGGTAGCCACCAAGTTTCCCCGCATCGCCGCACGGCACTACAGCGGCCAAAGCCGGGAGATTGACATTATCCGGCTCAACGGCTCCATTGAAATCGCCCCCATTTTAGGCCTCAGCGATGTTATCGTGGATATCGTTGAGACAGGAAAAACCCTGCTGGAAAACGGCCTGGAGCCCCGCGAAACAATTGTCCCTATCAGTGCGCGCCTTATTGCTAATAAGGTGGGCTATAAATTCAAACACGAGGGGATTTTGGAGCTGTGCCGCCGGATAGAGGCGCAGTCATAAAGGAGGAGCGTTCCAATGATTCAAATTTTAGACGCGGCAAAGACCCCGCTTTCGGAAATCCTTGCCCGCAGGGAAGATACCCGGGACGTATCAGACGCCGTCGCTGGCATCATCGCGGACGTGCGGCAAAACGGAGACGCCGCTCTGCGCCGTTACGCCAAGGAGTTCGACCACGCGGACCTGGACGCGCTGGAGGTCCCTCCCACCCTGCTGGACAGAGCCCTGGAGGAACTGTCCCCGGACCTGCGGTCCATAATGGAGGAAGCGGCGAAGAATATCCGGGATTTCCACCGCCGCCAGGAGCGGGACAGCTTCTTTGTCAGCGAAAAACCCGGAATCCTGCTTGGCCAGAAGGTTCTTCCTATTGAAAAAGTGGGCGTGTATATTCCCGGCGGAAGCGCCCCCCTCTTTTCCACGGTTTTAATGAACTGCATTCCCGCCAAAATCGCGGGCTGTCCGGAAACCGTCATGGTCTCACCCCCTTCCTGCAACGGAGACATCAGCCCCGCCATCCTCGCCGCCGCACGGATTGCAGGGGTGGACCGGGTGTTCCGCTGCGGCGGCGCACAGGCGGTAGCCGCCCTTGCCTATGGTACGGAGACTGTGCCCAAGGTGGACAAAATTGTGGGGCCCGGCAACGCCTTCGTGGCGGAAGCGAAGCGGCAGGTCTTCGGTCTGGTTGGCATAGACATGCTGGCGGGGCCCAGTGAAATTCTAGTGATTGCCACCGGCGGCAGCGACCCCATCCATGTAGCGGCGGACCTTCTCAGCCAGGCGGAGCACGACGCCTGCGCTTCCGCGTTGCTCGTTACCGATTCTCCCGAGCTCGCCCAGGCGGTATGCCTGGAATTGGAGAGGCAGCTGGAGTCCCTGCCCAGACAGGAAACCGCCAGAGCCTCCCTGGAGGCCAACGGAAAAATTATTCTCACAAGGGATATTCACGAGGCGGTAAGCATCGCTAACGCCCTGGCTCCCGAGCACCTGGAGCTGCACGTGGAGAATCCCTTTGACTATCTGAGCCAGGTCAAAAACGCTGGTTCCATCTTTCTGGGACGAAGCAGCCCGGAATCCCTCGGAGACTATTTCGCTGGAACAAATCATACCCTGCCCACTAGCGGAACAGCCCGGTTTTCCAGTCCTCTTTCGGTGGACGACTTTGTTAAAAAATCCCAATTCATCTATTATACGGCCCCGGCACTGGAGCAGGCCAGCGAAAAAATCGCGGCCCTCGCCCGTTTGGAAGGCCTGGAGGGCCACGCCCGCAGCGTGCTGGTCCGAACTACCCAAGTCAAAAAGGAGCGTCAGTCATGAGCCGTTTTATAAGCCAGCGTTTTACCAATCTGGAGGCCTACGTCCCTGGCGAACAGCCCCAGGATAAGCGATACATAAAGCTGAACACCAACGAATCCCCCTTTCCCCCCTCCCCGGAAGTCTTTGCCGCCATCAACGCGCAGGAAGTGGAAAAACTGAACCTCTATCCGGATCCGGAAGGCCGTGTCCTGCGGCAGCGTCTGGCCCAGTTTTACGGCGTTGGTATGGAAAACGTCTTTCTTGCCAACGGCTCCGACGAGCTGCTGAACTTTTTCTTCATGGCTTTCTGTGACGAAAGCCGTCCGGCGGCGTTCCCCGCTGTAAGCTACGGTTTTTATCCGGTCTACGCGAGCCTCTATGGTCTGCCCCATGACGCCGTCCCTTTGCGGGAAGGGTTTGTTCTGGACCCGGCGGACTACTGTGCCATTGGGAAAAATATTGTCATTGCCAACCCCAACGCCCCTACCGGACGTGCGCTCGGCGTTGAAGACATTGAAAAAATTGTCAGGACAAATCCGGACCATGTCGTGCTGATTGATGAGGCGTACATCAATTTTGGCGGGGAAAGCTGCATTCCGCTGACGGGAAAATACAAAAATTTGCTGGTATGCCAGACATTCTCCAAATTCCGATCCCTGGCGGGCGGACGGCTGGGCTACGCAATCGGGGACAGCGGCCTCATCCAGGACCTGGAGAAAATCAGATACTCCACCAATTCCTACAATATTAACCGTCTGACCATGGCCGCCGGAATCGCCGCCATTGACAGTAACGATTACTACGAAAAAAATGGCCGGATTATCCAGGAAAACCGTGCCTACACTATTTCTGAATTAGACAAATTAGGATTTGAAACCCTGCCCAGTCAGGCGAATTTTATCTTCACCCGAAGCCCCCGTATCCCAGGCGGAACCCTCTACCGTTCCCTGAAAGCCCGGGGCGTTTTGGTCCGGCATTGGGACAAACCGGATATCGCGGACTGGTGCCGGGTCACGATAGGAGCCAGAAACGAGATGGAAATATTTCTAGAAAAAATTCGGGAAATCCTGGAGGAGGCGAAGTAGTATGCGTACTGCGGAACGCAACCGCAAAACGGCGGAAACGGACATTCAATTGAAGCTGAATCTGGACGGGACAGGAGAAAGCAGGGTTAATACAGGCTGCGGCTTTCTGGACCACATGCTGGTCCTTTTCGCCCGCCACGGACGATTTGACCTGGATATTTTATGCAAGGGAGATATCCAAGTCGACGATCATCACACAGTAGAAGACATCGGCATATGCCTGGGCGACGCCTTCGCACGCGCCCTCGGGGACAAACGGGGTGCGGTACGCTACGGCTCCACCCTGCTGCCTATGGACGAAGCGTTAATCCTTACCGCAGTGGACCTCAGCGGCCGGGGACTCCTCTGCTATGAACTGCAAATTCCTACGGAAAAAGTGGGGACCTTCGACACGGAACTTGTGGAAGAATTCCTGCTGGCCTTTACCCGCCAGTCCAATATCACCGTTCACGTCCAGCAGCTGGCAGGAAAAAACAGCCACCATATTATTGAAGGCGCGTTTAAAAGTCTGGCACGTTCCTTGGATGCCGCGTCAGCTATCGATCTGCGTTTTTCCCAGGAAATACCATCCACTAAGGGGGTATTGTAGCGTGATAGCCATTATCGACTACGGCGTAGGCAATCTCTTTTCCCTGACGTGTTCCCTTACCGCCATTGGAGCGGAAGCGGCGGCGGTCACCTCCCCCGAGGCAGTCCGCTCCGCAAGTAAAATCATCCTTCCCGGAGTAGGGGCCTTTGGAGACGCAGCTGCTCTCCTGCGCAAAAACGGAATGGATAAATTAATCATTCAGGCTGTGGAAAGTGGGACGCCTCTCCTTGGTATTTGTCTTGGGATGCAGCTGCTTTTTGACTACAGCTTGGAGTACGGCAGACACGAAGGTCTGGGACTGATACACGGTTCCATCCAACCCATCCAGAACGTCATTCCCCCGGACTGCAAGGTCCCCCACATTGGTTGGAACGCCTTGCAGTTCCCGGCAGGCAGACCCGTCAGCCCCCTGTTCCAATATATCAGCGAGGGCGATTTTGTTTACTTTGTTCATTCCTTCTCCGGTATGGACTGCGGCGAAAGCGTCATCGCAACTTCAGAATATGGCGTTCCTTTAACGGCGGCGGTAGCGCGGGAAAACGTGTTTGGCGTTCAGTTTCATCCGGAGAAGAGCGGCGAAGTTGGGCTGAGGATTCTAAAGGCGTTCTGCGCTTTATGAGAGGTAAATTGTATGCTGATATTTCCAGCAATCGACTTAAAAGACAGTAAAGTAGTTAGACTTCACAGAGGTGATTTTAAAACGGTTCATCAAGTGGCAGAGGACCCGGTTCTCACCGCTCGCACATTCTTCAACGCGGGAGCACGGTATATCCATATGGTAGACCTGGACGGCGCAAGGGACGGCGTCCGCAGGCATGGCGGCATCGTCCAGGCAGTGGCGGAAACCGGGCTAAAAATTGAGCTGGGCGGCGGCATCCGTTCCATGGCTGGACTGGCTTCCGTCTTCCAGCTGGGCGTCTGGCGGGCAGTCATCGGCTCCGCCGCCGTCAGCGATCCGGACTTTGTCCGCGCCGCGATTTCCACCTACGGCCCTGAGCGCATCGCTGTCGGCGTAGACGCGAAAGATGGTTCTGTCCGCACCTCCGGTTGGGAGTTGGACTCAGGACTTGACTATCTCTCCTTTGCCCGTCAGATGGAAGCCCTCGGCGTACGCCACCTCATTTTTACGGATATTGATACCGACGGCGCACTCTCCGGCCCCTCCTGGCAGCGCCTGGAAAACCTTCAAAAATCTGTCAGCTGTTTTATTACTGCCTCCGGGGGTGTTTCCTCTAACCAGGACCTTTGCGCCCTGCGGGATAAAGGGCTGTACGCCGCAATTGTAGGAAAAGCATGGTACACTGGAGCGGTAGATTTGGTCCAAGCGGTGGCGGAAGGAGGCCCCCAATGATTACAAAACGCATCATTCCCTGTCTGGATGTCAGGGACGGCCGCGTGGTGAAGGGCGTCAATTTTCTTGGTCTTTCCGATGTGAGTTCTCCGGTAAAATTGGCAAAATTTTACAGTTCATCCGGCGCGGACGAACTGGTCTTTTACGATATTACCGCCTCTGCCGAGGGCCGGGCTTTATTTACGGATATTCTTACCGAGGTGGCTGCCACAGTTTTTATACCCCTGACTGTGGGCGGCGGTATCAACTCAACGGAAGATTTCGACCGTGTGCTCAAGTGCGGCGCGGACAAGGTGAGCGTAAATTCCGGTGCGCTCCGCGACCCTTCCCTTATCCTCCAGGCGGCCAAAAAATACGGCAACCAGTGCGTTGTCCTCTCTGTAGACGCAAAGCGTGTTGGGGGAAATTTTCACGTATTTGCCAAGGGCGGACGGGAGGATACTGGGCAGGACGTTATTGAATGGGTCCGCCGGGGCGTAAAAAATGGAGCTGGAGAAATCGTTCTCAACAGCATTGATACCGACGGCGTAAAAAATGGATTTGACCTGGAGATGCTCCATGCCGTCTGCGGCGCGGTGGACGTGCCGGTGATAGCCTCTGGCGGGGCTGGCTGCGCGGCACACTTCAAGGAACTCTTTCACACTCTTCCAAAAGTCGACGCGGGGCTGGCCGCTTCCATTTTCCACTTTGGCGAGGTCTCCATTCCCGAACTGAAGCAGGAACTGGCCGCAGACGGCATCAGAATGCGTTTACTTCCCCAAAATGACGATTTCACTCAGGAAAGGGAGACATGCCATGCTTAAAATTGACGAACTCAAGTTTGACAGCCAGGGCCTTATTCCCGCTATTGTAGTGGATTTTGAGAGCAAAAAAGTTCTCACTTTGGCATATATGAACCGGGAAAGCCTGGAAATTACCTTGCTGGAGGGCCGTACCTGCTTCTGGTCCCGTTCCCGCCAGGAACTATGGCGCAAAGGGGAAACCAGCGGTAATATCCAGCACGTGGTAAGTATTACCGCCGACTGCGATCAGGACGCTTTGGTAGTCATGGTCGTGAAAGACGGTCCCGCCTGCCACCTTGGGACGGATTCCTGCTTCAACACTAAAGTTTTTGAGAGCGCACAGCCCGCACCGTTCTCGATAGACGGCCTCTACAGTCTCCTACAGGACCGGAAGGAAAAGCTGCCGGAAGGCTCCTATACCACTTATCTCTTCCAAAAAGGAATTGATAAAATCCTGAAAAAAGTTGGCGAGGAGTCCACGGAGGTCATTATTGCTGGTAAGGCCGGGGACCGGGCGGAAACCGTATACGAAATTGCCGACCTTATGTATCACGTTATGACGCTGATGGTTGAGATGGGCATCTCCGTAGAGGATATCCGCAAAGAACTCGCCTCCCGGCATGTGATCGACCACAAAATAAAACAGGAGAAAATGACTACATGAAGTTACAAAACCTGCACACCCACACCGTCTTCGGCGACGGAAAAAATACACCGGAGGAGATGGTTCAAGGCGCTATCCGGGCTGGGTGCAGCTCGCTGGGCTTCTCCGAACACAGCGAGCTGCTTCCCCCCCACCATCCCGAGGGCTGGGCGATGACAGCGGACGCCGTCCCCGCCTACCGTAAAGAAATTCAGCGTCTGAAGGAGGCGTATCAGGGAACCCTGGAGATTTTCCTTGGCCTGGAGCTTGATTTCGACACGCCTCCCCTTACCTCCCCCTACGACTACCTAATCGGCTCCACCCATCTGGTCTGGAAGGACGGCCTTTATCTCTCCGTGGACGAGAGTCCGGCGGCCTTCGCTCAGTCCGTCCGGGAACACTTTGGCGGCGACAGCCTTGCCTTTGTGGAGGCCTATTACCAGCGGGAGGCCCGCGTCGCGGAGAAGACCGGCTGCCAAATCGCCGGACATTTTGACCTGGTGACAAAATTCAACGAGGGCGGACGTTTCTTTGACGAAACCCACCCCCGTTATATCCATGCCTCTATAGAGGCCTTGGAATCGCTTCTCCAACAGGACGTAATTTTTGAAATCAACACCGGGGCCATTTCCCGGGGTTATCGCACTTCCCCCTACCCCTCGCCCTTCCTGCTGAAAGCACTCTGCGAGCGGGGCGGGCGCATTTGCGTCACCAGTGACAGCCACAGCGCGGAGACAATTACCTTCGCGTTCCCGCAGGCGGTGGAGCTGGCGCGGAGCTGCGGCTTCCGAGAGGTCTGGGTCTTGACCCAAAACGGCTTCCAAGCCGCGAGTCTTTCCGAGTTTTCAGAAGGATAACAAGCGTCCCCCCTGTGAAGCGGCTGCGGCTAGCGTTCCGGGGGGGACGGTATTTCCAGAACGTACCGCTCGTAGGCGTTTATGATGGTTGTCCCCTCCCGGTGGAGCACCCGCGGAATGTCCGCGCCATAGTTTACATGGACGTGGCCATGGACCAAATAACCGGGCTTATATTTGTCCAGAAGCGGCAGCAGGCACGCAAACCCCCGGTGGGCATAGTCCTCCCCGTCGCCATACCCCTGGGCTGGCGCGTGGGTCACCACAATGTCCACCCCCTTGGCCCGGAACAGCTGGAACCGCAGACGGCGTATCCGCCGCTCCATCTGCCGTTCCGTGTACTGGTGGGGACCGCCGCTGTACAGCGCGCTTCCCCCCAGCCCCAGAATCCGCAGGCCCTTGTAGGTGACCAATTTATCCTCAATGCAGTCGCACCCCTCGGGGGGATGCCGGTCGTAGGTCTGGTCATGATTGCCGTGGACATAGAACAGCGGTCCGTGTCCCATGGTGACCAGGAAGGACAGATATTTGGCGTTCAGGTCCCCGCAGGAAATCATCAGGTCAATGCCGTCCAGCCGTCCCGGCTGATAGTAGTCCCAATAGTAGGGGCTCTCTTTGTCTGAAATCAGCAGCAGCTTCACAACAGCGGCCCCTCCTTCTCCGGAGGAATTTTATCCCGGTAGACCCCCTGAAGCCGGACAATGGAACGGCTCATGGGCATCAGCTCCTCAAAAGCCGGAATACTTCCCTCCACGCAGTCTACCAGCCAGTCCATATGCAGGATTTCTTCCGGTGAGAACCACCGGTCCCCTTCGCTTCGGACCGTGCCGTCCTGGGAACGGATATAGCGTTGGAACGGCACAATAGCGCCGCTGGCAACGCCCTGGCGCAGAATGCCTACCAGCTGCTTGACGCCGTCGGGCAAATCCTGGTTCAGCAGCACGTCGATAGCCCGGCTGCTCATGCCCCACCAATAGTTCACCGCCCGGCCTCCGTCCTTGGAGCTGAGGGCGTCCCAGCCGCCGCTGAAAATACTGCGGACAATCTTCACATAAAAGTTTCCCCAATGCCAATAAGGGGACGCCAGGGGCAGCAGGACGCCGTCCGGGCCAAGCTGGCACAGGCCCCAGGGCTCTTGCACGCGGTCCGGCGTGGGGATGTCCCGGTTGGAGATGATATCAGCCCCATCTGCGGCCAGTTGGGACACGGGGTCCGTGTCCACGCAGGACCAGCGGAGCAGAATGCGGGCGTGCGCGTTGGTCAGCCGGGCCCCTAAAGCAAAGGCGTTGATACTGGCGGGGACGCCAAAAATGGGATTGGAGGCCACATAGCCTATCCGTCCGTCCCGGCTCATCGCCCCGGCGATAGCTCCAGTGATGAATTTCCCCTCATAAATACGGCTATAGTAGGTCCGCACGCCGGTGTAAGGCATGGAGGCGGAGCAGTTGAGCACCCGGACAGCCGGATATTTGGCCGCAATCTTCCGGCAGGCGTCGATAAGGGGCGGCGTGGTAGCGAAAATTACCTGCGCTCCCTTCTCAATGGCCGCCTCCATAGCGGCAACGGCATTGTCGTCCGGCCGGACGCCGTTGAACTGCTGTACCGTCACCTGTTCCCCCAGCATCGCCTCCAAATACTGACGTCCCAAATCGTGAGCCCTGGTCCAGTCGCTCTCCTCCGGGGAAAATTCATTGATAAACGCCACATTCAAATGATTGGGAAACACCGCCTTAAAAAGCCGGCCCAGAAGTTTGGGGGCCGGGGCCTCCTCCTTTTGTTCCGGGGTCTCCGTGCTGACGGCAATGGGGTCCGACTGGGACAGGACCTTCACGTCCGCCCACACCGCGCTTAAGGTTTTCAGCAGCTCCGGCGCGGGAGCCTTTAACGCTTCAAAGGGATATACCCGCAGCCACACCAGCAGGGCGTCCGCCGCCGTAACAGGCAGGTCCTCCCCGCCCAGTTTCCTAAACGCCGCCTTGAAGTAGGTCACGCTGGAGAGAAACCGTTGACGTTCCTCGTCTGTCCAGGCGTGGTCCGCCTCGTAACCCAAAGCGGCTTGCAGCTTGGCAAAGCTTCCTGGCCGGGTGAAACGGACCTGATAGAGTCCCGTCAGCTGGTAGGACTGCATGAATTCGTAATAAACCTGGACTACCGGGTCCTCAGACCACTCCGGAATAATCCGGATAACATAGCCGGGGATAGTGGGGGCGTCGTAGCTTTTGAGGACGCTGACCCGTTTATTTCCCTCCTGCACGAAGAAACGCCCCAGGTACTCGTAACAGCGGATGGGGTCCCGAATGCCGTCGTCCCCCAGATGGGCGGCGCAAAGCTCAATCCATTTATAGCCAAACTCGGAATCCGGGGACAGCAGGGGCATAAAATCGGCGGCAAAAGCGGAACGGCGTCCGGCGGTTTTGGTTCCGGCAATCTGTTCCGTGGGAATTTCAATAACGCCCATATCCACCCGCCCTGCTATCACAGAGTCATCCAGAAGAATCTCGTCCAGCACCGGAAGGTAGGGGTAACGTCCATGGGAAACCCGGTCCTTATAGGTCTTCTGCCCTTGTTTCAGGGCCTTGCCGTACTGTTCATAGGCTTCTTGTCTGCTCATAAATCAGGCTCCTCCTTGCCCGCCCTGCGGCGGAAATAATTTCCTTTCCCTTTGAATCAGGCACATTATAATCAAACTCCCGCTTCGGCGCAAGCCCCTATCCTCCGCAGCGGCATAGATTTTTACCGGAAAAGACTCCAGCTGGACTGTACGTTTTCACAGAATTCATTGGAACAGAAGAGACGTTCTGAAAAAAGCGCGGAACAGGTGTTGCATTTTTTTGCCGTCTGTGGTATAGTAGAGATACAGAAACGATACAAACAAAATACTCTCCCCAAATCTTTTGGGCTTTTATCAGGAGGGCAGTACCATGCCGAAAAAAACGGATATGACCGAGCGGATATATGAATACCTGCAAACCGTAATCCCGGAACAGGGGTATGCACCCTCCGTGCGGGAGATTTGTCAGGCTGTGGGGCTGAAGTCTCCCTCCACGGTCCACTTTCACCTAAAGCGGCTTCAGGAAAGGGGTCTTATTGAAAAGGGCGATTTCAAGGGACGGGCTATCGTACTGCGGGAGCAGATGATAGGACACAATCGTATTCCTATTGTCGGCCGGGTGGCGGCTGGGTCGCCAATTCTGGCGCAGGAGTGCATTGAGGACTACCTGACCTTCGACTGCGGCGGACGGGACGAGGAATTTTTTGCCCTGCGGGTGCGGGGGGAATCCATGCTCAACGCTGGCATTCTGCCGGACGACCTGGTGGTGGTGAAGCGGCAGCAGACAGCCTGCAACGGCGAAATCGTGGTGGCCCTGCTGGGTGACGAGGCCACGGTAAAGCGGCTCTCCCGCCGGAACGGCGCGATATGGCTGCTGCCGGAAAACGACGCCTACCAGCCAATTGACGGGTCTAACGCCCAGCTTTTGGGAAAGGTAACCGCCGTAGTGCGGCAATACTATTAAGTTTGTTCTTCCAATTGAAAGGGCCGCGGCTGAGCTGTACAGCCGCGGCCCTTTTTCTATCCAAAAAATCCCATGATAACCGGCGTCACGTAGCATTCCATAAACGCAGCGGCTACCGTCAGCGGAAGCACTATCAGCAGCAGCACACGCAGTAAATCCCCTACCAGCTCCACCAAAGGCGTGCGTTTGGGACTGCTGGTGACCAAACGGCACATATTCAGGCACAGACATACCCCGCAGGAGGCGGACAGCGCCAGGGCGGGCAATTCAAATATGCCGTGGGGCAGAATACCAGCCAGGAACATAGGAAGCGCACCCTCCGCAACATACATCGCGCCCAACATCCCTAAAAGGGCTCCGTTGCTCAGTATGCTGATTACCGGCAGGAACAAAAACGGTATAAACCCGTAGGCGGCGGAAAAGAGCATGGCCCGCCAGTTGTTCATCAGAAGAGCAAATACGGATAGTTTTCCTGTTTCGTCCACCACTCCGTTCGCCTCAATTTGGTCCATGAAAAAGCCGAGTGTCCGTGTAACCAGCTGGGGGTCCATCATCGCCGCAGCAGCCCCCAAAAGAATTGCAGCAGCCATTCCGATAGAGCAGTATCGGAGGATACGCCGGAAATCCGCCGCCAAAAATTCCTTTAAAAGGGCGGCCTGCTCCTGTATCCAGCTCATGCCAGCTTCTCCCGTCCCAGACGCAGGCGGCGCAGAGTCTCCTCCCTGCCCAAAATGCGGCAAATCTCTATCGCGCCGCCAGGGGTCACCGCCTGTCCCGCCGCAGCAATACGCACAGGCCACATGATCGTCGCGTTTTTGACCTCCAGACGGGCGGCAAGGTCTGCGAGACAGTCGTGGATGGCGTCCTGGTCCCAACTCTCCAGGGCCTCCAACGCGGGAATGACGGCATCCAGCATGGCCTTGGACACCTCCTCGTTGGTCTTGGACTTTTTGTTGGTGAATAGGTCCTTTTCATACTCCGGCAGAGACGCGAAAAAGCTTACCTTTTCCGGAATCTCCGTCAGCCTCTCGCACCGCGCCTGAAGAAGTTCCGCAATGGCCCGGGTATCCAGAGCGGCGTTCGCGATACCCTGACGGACGTAGGGCTCCGCCGCCTTGTGGAAGTCCTCCGGCGTCATAGCCCTTAGATAGAGGGCGTTAAAATGGGTCAGCTTGTCAATATCAAAGATGGCCGGAGATTTGGAGAGGCCGCCAAGGTCGAACGCCTCCGCCAGCTCCGCCAGAGAAAAGACCTCTTTTTCAGCCTGCTCTCCCCGGGGGCTCCAGCCCAGAAGAGCCACATAGTTCAATATTGCCTCCGTAAGATACCCCTGCGCTCGCAAATCCTCGTAGGAGGGGTCGCCGTACCGCTTGCTCATCTTGTTATGCTGGTCCCGCATGACCGGGGAACAGTGGACGTAGGTGGGTACGCTCCAGCCAAAGGACTGATAGAGCAGGTCATATTTGGGGGCGGAGCTGAGATACTCGCTGCCGCGGACCACATGGGTGATACCCATAAGATGGTCGTCTATCACGTTGGCGAAGTTGTATGTGGGCAGGCCGTCCCGCTTCAGGAGAACCTGGTCGTCCAAAGTGGCGTTTTCCACTGTAATATCCCCGAAAATCGCGTCATGGAAGGTAGTGGTTCCCGTCTCCGGGATTTTCTGGCGGATGACGTAGGGGGCGCCGGCATCCAGCTTGGCCTGGACCTCCTGGGGAGACAGGGCGCGGCAGGGGTCGGCGGCGCGGTTGAAATCCCCCGCGTCCTCCTCGCTCTCGGTCTTCTCACAGAAGCAGTAGTAGGCGTGACCCAGCTCCACCAGGCGTTTTGCGTATTTACCATAGGTTTCCCTGCGCTCCGACTGAATATACGGGGCCACTGGTCCGCCTATGTCAGGGCCCTCGTCGTGGACAAGGCCGCACTCGGACAAAGTGCGGTAGATAGCATCCTCCGCCCCCTCCACCAGACGGCCCCGGTCGGTGTCCTCAATACGCAGGATAAACGTTCCGCCCTGACTGCGGGCAATGAGCCAGGTGTACAGGGCTGTACGCAAATTTCCCACATGCATATAGCCTGTGGGAGACGGGGCGTAGCGGGTACGGGCCCTGCCCTGTGGAATTTTTGCCTCCATGGCGTCGAAATATGCGTTGTCCATCGGTTTTATTCCTCCGTTTTCGTTATAAAATCTCAGGCCCAGCTTTTTTTCGCGGCAAAGACCAGATGGGGCATGTCCATGTCGTAGTATCGCTTGGTAAACAACCCTACTACGGACATGCCGTTTCGCAGGGCCACCCGTTGGGAGGGGAAATTGTTTTCCCGGATAATGGAGAAGACCTCTGGAGCCTGGAGCTTTTCAAAGGCATACTCCTTGCAGGCGATTGCGGCTTCCGCCGCGAAACCTCTGTGCCAGCGGTCCCGCCGGAAGAGGTAGCCAACCTCCAGCACTTCCCTGCCGGACCAGTCCTGCATAGTAAGACCACATTGGCCGATCAATTCGCCGGACAGCTTCTCGATTACCGCCCAGAGGCCGAAGCCATAACGGGCATAGCGTTCCAGCTGGCGGTCCAGCCAGTCCTGGACCTCCTGGTCTGAAAAGGCGTGTTCATAAGCGTACATAACCTGCGGGTCCTGCAAAATCCTACACAGGGCCGGATAATCCTCCTGTGTCATCTCTCTTAGGGAGAGGCGGACAGTCTCCAGTATCATATGTTATCCTCCCAATCCAGATTCTTATTAGTATACCACATATTGGCGCAACAATCAATCTCCATTTCCGTCATACGCGTAAGGCTGTCCGCAAATCCCTGAAATCTCCGCCAAACCGGCGTCTGTCCCGGTTGCTTTTTTGCAAAATATGGCGTAAGATAAATCCAGCATCAATTCCAGGAGGAAACCATAATGCCTGAAAAAATAAAAATTCGCGGTGCGCGTGTCCATAATCTGAAAAATATCGACATAGACATACCGCTGAATCAAATTGTCGCCATCGCCGGGGTATCCGGTTCCGGGAAATCCTCCCTGGCTCTGGGCGTCCTATACGCCGAGGGCTCCCGGCGGTATCTGGAGGCCCTGTCCACCTATACGCGGCGGCGCATGACCCAGGCAGCTAAGGCGCAGGTGGAAGAAGCTCTCTATATCCCCGCCGCCCTGGCCCTTCACCAGCGGCCAGGGATTCCCGGCATCCGCAGCACCTTCGGCACCGGAACAGAACTGCTCAACAGCCTGCGGCTGATGTTCTCCCGGCTGGCCAGCCACCGCTGTCCCAACGGGCACTATCTGGCCCCCACGCTGGCCGCAGCGGCGGAACAGGAGCTGATTTGTCCGGAGTGCGGCGCACAGGTCCACGCCCCGGCGGCAGAAGAATTGGCCTTTAACAGCCAGGGCGCCTGTCCGGCTTGCAGTGGCACAGGAATTGTGCGCACTGTAGACCGGGCGGCTCTGGTACCGGACGAATCCATCTCTATTGACAGCGGCGCGGTAGCGCCATGGCGGACGCTGATGTGGTCGCTGATGACGGACGTATGCCGGGCTATGGGGGTACGCACGGACGTGCCCTTTTCAGAGCTGACCGAACAAGAGCGGGAGATTGTTTTCAACGGTCCGGCCGTCAAAAAGCACATCTTTTATAAAGCGAAAAATACGGAAGAAGCCGGCGAGCTGGACTTCACCTATTTTAACGCCACATACACCGTTGAAAACGCCCTGTCCAAAGTAAAGGATGAGAAGGGTATGAAGCGGGTTGAGAAATTTTTAAAACAGGACGTGTGCCCTGACTGCGGCGGAACCCGGCTTTCAGAGGCGGCAAGAGCGCCTAAGCTGCGGGGTATCTCCCTGGACGAAGCCTGTCAGATGCCGCTTTCCCAGCTGGTAGATTGGGTGGACGGGGTGCCGTCCTCCCTGCCCGAGATGATGCGGCCTATGGCGGATAGCATCTGTGAATCTTTCCAGGCCGTGGCCAAACGGCTCATGGACTTGGGATTGGGCTATCTGTCCCTGGACCGGTCAGCGTCCTCTCTTTCCACTGGAGAACGGCAGCGGATGCAGCTGGCCCGGGCTGTGCGTAATCGAACCACCGGGGTCCTCTATGTGCTGGACGAGCCCTCCATCGGCCTGCACCCCTCCAACATCGCCGGACTGACCGGCGTGATGCACGACCTGGTGGCGGACGGCAATTCCGTCATTTTGGTGGACCACGATACACAAATATTGTCTGAGGCCAGCTGGCTGATTGAGCTGGGCCCTGAGGCCGGGGCTAACGGCGGGCGGATAGTGGCCCAGGGGACGGTTGAGGAAATCTCCCAGAATAAAGCGTCCCAGATTGGCCCGTTCCTGGCTGGGACGGCGGAATCCCGCGTTCGAGACCGGGCAGATGCGGAAAAAATATTTGACCTGGGTAGAATCCATCTGTCCACCTCAGCAATTCATACCGTAAAGCCGCTGGAGGTCAGTATTCCCAAGGGACGTCTGACGGCTGTGACCGGCGTATCCGGCTCCGGAAAGACAACGCTTATCCTGGAGAGCCTTGTCCCCGGGCTGGCGGCGGCTGCCAGCGGAACAAACCTGCCGTCCCACATCCGGTCCGTAGACGCGGAGGGTATCCGGCAGGTGAAGCTTATCGACGCCGCACCTATCGGCGTCAACGTCCGCTCCACTGTGGCTACCTACGCCAACGTCCACGATGAGCTGCGGAAGATATTTGCCAAAACCCCGGACGCAAAACGGTTGGGGTACAAGGCGGGTGATTTCTCCTATAATACTGGAAAGCTGCGCTGTCCGGTATGCGACGGAACGGGATGCGTCAGCCTGGACGTACAGTTTTTGCCCGACATCGTTATTCCCTGCCCCGGATGCCACGGTTCCCGGTACGGAAACGATGCCCGTCAGATACGGCATGGCGGAAGGTCCCTGCCGGAAGTTATGGCTATGGATGTGAATACCGCGCTGGAGGTCTGCAAGGACCTGAAAATAGTCAGTCAAAGGCTACGGATTTTGCGGGATCTGGGGCTGGGATATCTAACGTTGGGCGAAGAGACCCCCAGTCTTTCCGGCGGAGAGGCCCAGCGTCTGAAGCTGGCCAGCGAAATGGGAAAAACACAGTCGGACTCCGTCTTCGTCTTTGATGAACCCACCATCGGCCTGCACCCGCTGGATGTACGGACTCTGCTGAGCGTGTTTCAGACACTGATTGAACACGGCGCAACGGTGGCCGTCATTGAGCACGACCTGGACGTGATTCGCAACGCCGATTACGTCATCGACATGGGGCCCGGCGGCGGCGAGGCGGGCGGACAGGTGGTTGCTACGGGCACGCCGGAGGAGCTCGCAAAGAATCCGAACAGTATCACCGGACGGTATCTCGGCAAAAACGTCCGCTGATTTCCCTCTATCAAAAAATTATAATGGAGGCACCAGCTATGAGATACCCCTATCTACTATTTGACGCTGACAACACCTTGTTTGACTTCGACGCGGCAGAGCGGACGGCCCACCGCCAGGTGTGCGAAATATATAACCTCGCTTTTTCCGAGGAGGGCTACCAGCTCTACCGCCGCTGCAACGCCGGGCTTTGGCGGGACTTCGACCGGGGACTGTGTACCAAGGAATACCTGCTGGTGGAACGGTTCCGCCGGTATCTGGCCCTCACCGGAGAAACGGCGGACCCCGAGGCCCTGAACCGGGACCATCTGCGGGCTTTGGGAGAAAACTCGCCGCTGCTGCCTGGTGCGCTGGAGCTGTGCCAGGAACTGGCGGCATCCCACAAGCTGTACCTGCTGACCAACGCGGTGGAGTCCGTACAGCGGGCCCGGTTCAGCCGCTCCGCTATTGCGCCCTGCTTCCAGGATATATTTATCTCTGAAACCCTCGGGTACGGAAAACCCAGCCGGGCGTATTTTGACTACGTCTTCCAGGCCGTGCCGGGCTTGACTCGCGAGAACTGCCTGCTGATTGGCGACTCACTCTCCAGCGACATCCAAGGCGCCAATAACGCGGGAATCCCCTGCTGCTGGTACAATCCAAAAGGACTGCCCAGACCGGCGGAACTGCGGATTGATTTTGAGGCCAAAGCTTTAGCGGAGGTCCTTCAGATTGCGAGGGAATAGCGTGTACACTGGAAATCTTGGAATTGTTCCCAAAACGAGACTATCCTATGAACATCGCATCCCCAAAAGAGAAAAAGCGGTATCGTTCTCTGACCGCCTCCGCGTAGGCCTCCAAAACGTGTTCCCGGCCTGCTAACGCCGATACCAGCATAAGCAGTGTGCTTTCCGGCAGGTGAAAATTGGTAACCAGCGCGTCAACTACCTTAAAGCGGTAACCGGGATAGATAAATATATCTGTCCATCCGGACCTGGCCTCCATGTGCCTGTCCTCCCCCGCCCAGCTCTCCAGCGTGCGGCAGGACGTTGTTCCTACGCAAATGACCCGTCCTCCCGCCGCTTTGGTCCGGTTGACAAGCTCCGCTGTTTCCGCTGGAACGGCGCAGTACTCGCTATGCATATCGTGGTCTGTGATTTCCTCCTCCTTTACCGGGCGAAAGGTTCCCAAGCCTACGTGGAGCGTTACGTACCCCAAATTCACTCCTCCGGCCCGCAGCCGCTCCATCAGTTCCTTTGTAAAATGCAGGCCTGCTGTCGGCGCGGCGGCGGAGCCGCTGGCCCGGGCATACACCGTCTGATAGCGTTCCCGGTCCTGAAGCTCCTCCTTAATGTAGGGCGGCAGAGGCATCTGCCCCAGACGTTCCAATACCTCCAGAAAAATACCGGCGTACCCGAAGCGGACCAGCCGGTTGCCGCCCTCCACCTCGCCTATAATTTCTCCGGTCAGTTCGCCGCGCTCCCCAAAGGAGACCTTCGCGCCGGTACGCAGCTTCTTTCCCGGTCTGACGAGGCATTCCCATACGTTGTCCCCACGGTCTGTCAGCAGCAGAACCTCACAAGCCCCGCCCAAACCGCCGCCGGCGTGAACGCGGCTGCCCAGCAGGCGGGCGGGCAGGACCCGGGAGTCATTCAGGATGAGGCAATCGTTGGGGCGCAGCAGGTCCGGCAGGTCGTAAAAATGTTTGTGCTCCCATGCCCCCGTTTCCTTGTCCAGGGTCAGGAGCCGGGAGGCGTCCCTGCGCTGTAGAGGCGTCTGAGCAATTAGCTCCTGGGGGAGTTCAAAGTAAAAATCATGTGTTTTCAATATAATTCCTCCCTGGGCTCGTCCCACTTACCGGCAGTAGCCTGTATAGCCGCTCTCTTCCCAACGCCGCATACCTACGGCAGTATAGAAGGCGTTGCTGATTGGGTCAGCGGCATCCGTTGCCAGGACAAACATACGAACATGGGCGTATTTGTCCATCGCGGCTTGCAGCAGCGATTTTCCAATTCCCTGACGCTTGTAGGGTTCGTCCACAATCAAGTCCTGTACATATAGTATGTGTTCCCCATCCCCTACGCAGCGTACAAAACCGGCCAGCCGGCCGCCTTCAAACGCGCCGCATAGGTACAGAGAGTTTTGTATGGCCCAGGCCATCTTATCTTCCTCAGAAAGATAGGCGGTCCAGCCGGCTTTTCTGTAGATATCCAGTATCTGTGTAAGCTGTTCCAGTCCAAACGTATGATATTCAATCATTTTATACCCCTCTTATAGAAGTGTTCTCCCTGGGACAGGCAAATTCCGCCGAAGTGCCCGCCAGAAGCAAACAATCTCGAAAAGTGTCATAAAGTCTGGCTTTTACCTCTGAAAATGGAGAAA
>CAMSIF010000010.1 GCA_947058885.1 uncultured Clostridia bacterium | reverse complement strand
AGCACAGCGGACTCTGACTCCGTATGTGAGGGTTCGAATCCTTCTCCCGCTGCCATGAAAATACCCTGAAATCCTATGGATTTCAGGGTATTTTTTTAAAAACCGCGCTGTTCTCATACGGGACGCCGTCTGTTTCGCTGTATCAGGGGGCGCGGGGGAGGGGGAAGCGTTTTGCTGCGCGTATTTTTAGTAGAGGACGAAAGCATTATTCGGGAGACCCTGCGGGATACGGTGCCCTGGTCTCAATACGGCTACTCCTTCGCCGGGGAGGCCGGGGACGGAGAAATGGCCCTGCCTCTCATTCGCCAGGTGAAGCCGGACGTGCTCATTACCGATATCCGAATGCCTTTTATGGACGGCTTGGCCCTCAGCGAGCTGGTCAGCCGGGAGTTTCCGGAAATGAAAATCGTCATCATCTCCGGCTATGACGACTTTGAGTACGCGCGGCAGGCCATCAACATCGGCGTGGACCGCTATCTCCTGAAGCCCATCACAAAAAAAGCGCTGCTGAACGCGCTGGAGGAGCTTAAGGAGAAAATTGAGGGCGAACGGGCCAACCGAAGCCACCTGGCCCAATTCCACCGGGAGGCGGAGGAGTACGAGCAGTACACCCGCCGGGTATTTTTTGAACGGGTCGTGGCGGGACAGCTCTCCGTTCAGGAGATTTACGAGTCTGCCGCAAAGCTGGACATTGACCTCCGGGCTCAGTGCTATACCATCGCCTTTTTCTCCGTTCTGCCGGAGCCCGCCGGTTCGGCGGAGGCCTATTCCGAACCCGGGGCCCGCCTGCGGGACGCCCTGCTGGAGCACTTTTTGAAATATCCGGAGTACATCCTCCTGCGCTGGAACCTGACCACCTACGCCGTGCTGCTGAAAGGCGAGACCGCTCAGATGGAGGAGCTGACCCGCCGCTGTGTGGACGCGGTGCGGAGCCAATACGCGCTGCACGCCCCGGAGCAGAACTGGTATGTCGCCGCCGGCCGCCCTACCCAGCGGCTGAGCGCGCTTCCCGCCTGCTTCGAGGAGGTTTCCCGCCTCTGGGCCTGCCGGTACATTCTGCCCCGCCAGCATGTGCTGACAGCGGATACCGTCAGCTTTCTGACAGGAACCGGCAGCGACTGCCAGCTGGACCAGCTGGACGCGGGCAAGGTGGACCCGGCTATCCTCTCCGGGGTGATGCAGAGCGCCAGCGCACAGGAGATCCCCAGCTTTGTGGACGAATATATCCGCAATGTGGAGGAGGCCCTTTCCTCCAAACCCTTCTGCCAATACCTCATGCTCTCCGTCCGCTTTACAGCCGCCCGTTTTGCCGCCGCCCTGGGGGTGAACCAGCGGGAGGCCTTCGCGCCGCTGACCTGCCTGGAGCTGGTGGGAAGGAACGTGACGGCGGCGGATTTGAGGGGGTATCTCTCCGCGATTCTGCTGCGGATTGTAGAACTGCGGGACCAAGCGTCCAGCAGTCAGTTCCGGAGTCTTCTCAAACAGGCGGTGGCCTATATTGACAGCCACTTTGCGGAGGAGTCCCTCTCCCTGAACCAGGTGGCCCGGGAGGTGAACATCTCCGCCAACTACCTTTCGGCGGTGTTCAGTCAGGAGATGGGAGCCACCTTCACCGAATATGTCACCAGCAAACGGATGGACCGCGCCAAGGAACTGCTCCGCACCACGGATAAGCGTTCCGGCGAGGTGGCGGCGGCGGTGGGGTACCGGGACCCCCACTATTTCAGCTTTCTCTTCAAGAAGACGCAGGGCTGCACGCCCCGGGACTACCGGGGAGGAGGAAAACGTCCATGATCCGTCCGGATTCCATTCAAAGCAGGATGCGCCGCATGGTGGTGATTTTCTGCGGCTTTATGGCGGCAATCCTGGTGGTAACGCTGACGCTGGTGCTGACCCACAACAGTCAGTATAAAAATCTCCTGTACAATGTAACCACCGCCTCGGAATTCAACCAGGATTTCAAGGAAAACATCGACCTGAAAATGTATTATTATGTAATTGAGAGCCGCTATTCCGAGGGACTGCCCATTCAGGAGGTCCAGGCGGCCCAGGCCCTGGCGAGGAATCTCCTGGATACCACCAGCCAGAAGGACAGCCTCCGGGCCGTTACCAGCGTATTGGACCTGTGCGAAAACCTGGAGGAGAAAATCTATCAAATAGAGCAGACGCAGAGCTACGACAGCCGGCAAATGCAGCTGGAAAATAATATCTATGTCCTTACAGCTCTGATTCAGGAGTATATGTATAACTATCTCTACTGCGAGTCCGTACAGCTGAATCTTTTGCAGCAGCAGATTTCCCGGCAGATCGCGGCAGAAATCCTGCTGGCGCTGGCGCTGTCTGCCGTACTCATCCTGCTGCTGATCCGCTACAGCCTCCGGCTAGGCCGGTCCGTCACCCAGCCTGTGGTTGACCTGAGCCGCCGGGCGGAAGACGTTATTGGCGGCGATCTGACGGTTCGGGAGCCGGTCCATTCGGATACTTACGAGCTTCGTACCCTCAGCGAGGGGATGGAGCAGATGATTGCCCGCATCAACGCCCAGATTCAGGAGATTACCCAGAAACAGGCCAGCCTCCGCAAAGCGGAACTGGCCCTGCTCCAGGCGCAGATTAATCCGCATTTTTTGTACAACACCATGGACACCATTATTTGGCTGATAGAAGCGGACCGGACTCAGGCGGCTGTGGAGATGGTCTCCAATCTGTCCGATTTTTTCCGCCATTCCCTGAGCCGGGGCGAGGACGTTATCACCCTGGGCGAGGAGGAACAGCATGTGCGCAGTTATCTCCAGATTCAGCAGGCCCGCTACAAGGATATTATGGAGTACACCATTCAGATTGACTCCTGCCTGCGGGAGACGCGGCTTCCCAAGCTGACGCTCCAGCCCCTGGTGGAAAACGCGCTGTACCACGGCATTAAGCGCAAACGGGGCAAAGGCTGTATCTACATCACCAGCCGGGCGGAGGGGGCGGACGTCCTGCTCCAGATTACCGACGACGGCATGGGGATGACGGAGGCGCGGCTGGAGGAGCTGAACCGGGCTATGGAAAGCTGGGAGCGGGTGGGTTTTGGTCTGGCGACGGTTCATGAACGCCTGCGCCTGCTGTTCGGCTGCCCTTATGGACTCACGCTCTCCAGCCGGGAGGGCGTGGGCACGACGGTGACGGTGCGGGTCCCCAGGTGGGGGAGGGAGGAGACATGAGACGGTTTTTACGGATCGCGCTGACGCTGCTGGGACTCATCTTTGTCTCCGCCTGCGGGGCCGGAACGGATACCTCCGGGGACCTGTCCGGCGAGGAGCTGACGGTGATTGGTATGTGTCAGGTGGGCGCGGAGTCCGATTGGCGGGTGGCGAATTCCGAGTCCATGAAGGCGGTTTTCACTGAGGAAAACGGCTACCGCCTCCTCTTCGACGACGCCCGGCAGAAGCAGGAGAATCAGATTACCGCTATCCGTAAGTTTATTCAGCAGCAGGTGGATTATATTGTCCTGATGCCCATCAGCGAAAGCGGCTGGGACTCGGTGCTTCAGGAGGCGAAAGAGGCGGGGATTCCTGTCGTCCTGGTGGACCGCATGGTAGACGTGGAGGACGAGTCGCTTTACGCCGCACACATTGGCTCCAATTTTTGGGAGGAGGGGATGCGGGCCGCCGCCTGGATGGAACAGGTCTTTCCAGAGGGGGACCCGGTCCGTATCATCCATATCCAAGGTACAGCGGGATCCACCGCTCAGCTGGGCCGGACGGCGGCGTTGGAGGAGGCCGTGAATTCCCACGAAAACTGGGAACTGCTGGCCAGGCTGGACGGGGACTTCACACAGGCCAAGACGTATGAGGTCATGACGGATTATCTCTCCGCGCTTCCGGAAAAGGGGGATATTGACGTGGTCTATTGTGAGAATGACAACATCGCGTTCGGCGCGCTTCAGGCTTTGGAGGAGCAGGGCTATACCTGCGGCCGGAATGGAGTGAATATTATTACCTTCGACGCCACGCGGGGAGCGTTGGCGGAGTGCTTGAACGGGAAAATTTCCCTGGCGGTAGAGTGCAATCCGCTGCTGGGACCGCTGGCGGCGGAGGTTATACAGGCCATGGAGGCGGGCCGTGTACCGGAGAAGCACCATTATGTAGAGGAACAAGTCTTCGCTGCGGAGGATTTGACAGAGGCGGTTCTGGAAAGCCGGAAGTATTAAACGAGAGGCGGTGAGTACTAATATAAGCCCCCTGAAAAAGCGGCGCACCTTGTATCGCAAGGTGCGCCGCTTTTTGAAATTTGTATCATCAGGGGAAATTTTATCCGGGACGCTATACCTTGAAGCTGTCCTTTAACCCAACGCTTCTGTTGAATACCAGATGTCCCGGCCTGCTGTCCTTGGAATCCAGGCAGAAATATCCCACGCGCATAAACTGGAACCCTGCCGGAGCGGCAGCGTCCTTCAGGCTGGCCTCCACCTTGCACCCAGCCGCAACCTCCAGCGAATCCGGATTCAGGCAATCCAGGAAGTTTTTGTCAGCGGCATCCGGGGACGGGTCCGTAAAGAGGTTGCCGTACAGCCTGCACTCGGCGTCTACCGCCGTGGCGGCGTCTACCCAGTGAATCGTCGCGCCCTTTACCTTCCTGCCGTCAGCGGGGTTTCCGCCGCGGCTCTTCGGGTCGTACTCCGCCAGAATTTCCACAATATTTCCCGCCTCATCCTTCCGGCAGCCGGTACATTTAATCAGGTAGGCGCCCTTCAAACGGCACTCCGGTCCGCCTGGATACAGCCGCTTATACTTGGGTACCGGCGTTTCCAGAAAATCGTCCGCTTCCACGTACAGTTCCCGGGAGAAGGAAATACGCCTGGTCCCATCCTCCGGACGGTTGGGATTGTTCTCCACCTCAAAGGTCTCGCTCTGCCCCTCGGGGTAGTTGGTAATGGTCAGCTTCACCGGACGGATAACCGCCATTACCCGCTGTGCGGTCTCGTTCAGGTCCTCCCGCAGGCAGTGCTCCAGGAACGCGAATTCAACGGTACTGCTGGCCTTAGCCACTCCAATCCTATCGCAGAAGCTGCGGATAGACGCGGGCGTATACCCCCGCCGCCGCAGGCCGCACAGGGTAGGCATACGCGGGTCGTCCCACCCGGAGACCCTTCCGTCCTCCACCAGAGCCCGCAGCTTCCGCTTGCTCATCACGGTGTAATTGATGCCCAGCCGCGCGAACTCGATTTGCCTCGGCTTCGCGGGTAAACCGCAGTTCGCCACCACCCAGTCGTAGAGAGGCCGGTGGTCCTCATACTCCAGGGAACAGAGGGAGTGGGTAATGCCCTCCAGCGCGTCCTGAATGGGGTGGGCAAAGTCATACATGGGGAAAATGCACCACTTGGTTCCCTGGCGGTGGTGCTCGATATGCCGGATACGGTACAGCGCCGGGTCACGCATGTTGAAGTTGCCGCTGGCCAGGTCAATTTTAGCCCGCAGGGTATACGTTCCATCCGGGAACTCTCCGGCGCGCATCCTCGCGAACAGATCCAGGCTCTCCTCTATAGGCCTGTCCCGCCACGGGGACCGGGCGGGGGTGTTCACATCCCCCCGGTATTCCTTAAATTCCTCCGGCGTCAGCTCGCAGACATAGGCCAGCCCCTTTTTAATAAGCTCTACCGCCAGCTCATAGGTCTTTTCAAAATAATCGCTGCCGTAAAACAGCCTGTCCCCCCAGTCGAACCCCAGCCAGTGAATGTCCTCCTGGATAGCTTCCACAAATTCCGTATCTTCCTTTGTGGGGTTGGTGTCGTCAAAGCGCAGGTTGCACAGGCCGCCATATTTTTCAGCGGTACTGAAATTGATGCACAGAGCCTTGCAGTGGCCAATATGCAGATAGCCGTTGGGCTCCGGCGGGAAACGGGTATGGACCGCCATGTCCTGGAACCGGCCCCCCTCTGCGATGTCCTCGTCGATAAACTGGTGAATGAAATTTTTGCTTTCCGGCTCCCCGGCGGGAGTCCTGGTTTCTTCGGCCATGTCGTCACTCTCCTTATACATATATTATCCAAAAATGGATGGAAAGTATTATACAGGACGCCAACGGAAAACGCAAGAGGGAGAACCGGATTTTCTGCCGGTTCCCCCTATAAAATCAACATCAGTCCTAGAGCAATCAGCAATTCCTCATCCTCCCCATCCTTGAACAGTAGGAAGAGAATCAGCAGGAGCAGCAAATCCCCGGTGTCGATGTCCTCCAGCTTGAGTTTGCTGAGGATACCGTTCAGGAATCCCCGCTTTGGAGGCGGCTCCTGGCGGGAAGGTCCGCTGTTAGGCGGCGGAGGCGGCGGGGCATAGCTCTCGTGGTTTGGCGGAGGCGGACCGCCATCCGGCGGGGGACCGGCCGGCACGTGCTCCTGCTCCTGCACGGGAATTCGCTCATACTGCCCGCTGTCGTTTCGTATGTACCGGTTATACATCGCTCTCACCCATTGTGGACAGCAGCTTCTTTCCCACGTGGATCAGCCTTGCCGCCTTCACCGCTCGCTCCACCTTATCCCGCTTCTCCGGTTTCAAAAAAGGCCGCAGGGCATACAAAAGCTGCAAGCGGTCGTCCCCGCCGCTGCCTCCGCCGCCCGTCAGTTCCCCCACCAGAGGCAGCAGGCGGGAAATCAGTTTCGGGTCAATCTGCCCCAGCAGGTCGCCCAGCCCCGCCAGTCCCCCCAGTCCGGCCGCCGGACTGCCGCTCCCGCCGGGGGGCAGGGCGGGAGATGCATTCGCCGGTTCTTCCGGCTGAGCGCCGCCCCCGCCGCCCCCCAGATTCAGGGATTGGGCCAGATTCGCAATCTGCGCCATGGCGTCCGGGTTGGAGAGAATGCCGTTCAGTTTGTCCTCGAAGTCGCTCATACGCCATTCCCTCCTTTCCATCAAGATAGTTACCCGCTAAGAAACAGCAGCCGTTATCATACGGCTATTGGGGAATAGACGGACGGAAGCAAGCGGGTTTGGCTCTCCGCCCGGGAATCGCGGATCCGGTCAGGACCCGCTGAGGCGTTGGAGCAGCTCCGCTCCGCCAGGACTGCGCACGATGGACTGTATCAGCTGGTTCAGCTCGGCGGTATCGCCCTTGACCGCGTTCTCCGCAATCCGTTTCAGCGACGCCTGGTCCTGTCCTGCCGTCAGCATACTGGCCAGCGCGCGGGCGTCCGGCGATTTCGCCACCCGCTCCAGAGCTTTTTTATCGCTGAGGAGCTGTTGAATATTGGGTTGGTTATTTTGTTTCATACCATGCCCTCCCATGTCTTTGTCCTTCCAGTATATGTGGCGGGAGGCAAAAAAGTGCCCCCATCCTGTTGGGATGAGGGCGGGAATTCACCGCGCGTCTTTTCCGGTCCAAAAGTTGCAGTATGGCCGCAGCGTGCAATTTTCGCAGTCCGGCCTCCGGGCCACGCAGACCGCCCTGCCGTGGAGTACCATCCGGTGGCAGAAATCGTTGCTCTCCTCCGGCGGAATGCACTGGCGCAGCTGGTTTTCCACCTTCAGGGGATCTTTGCTGCCGTCTGTGATGCCCAAAAGTCCTGTGATACGGATGCAGTGGGTGTCGCAGACGTAGCCCTCTTTGCCGTAGACGTCCCCAAGAATCAGATTAGCGGTTTTGCGGCCAACCCCTGGCAGGCGAAGTAAATCCTCCATAGTGTCCGGCACCTGCCCGCCGTACTCCTCGACCAGCATTTTGCTGGCCGCCACGATGTCCCGGGCCTTGGCCCGCCAAAAACCTGTGGAGTGGATAATTTCCCCCACCTCTTCCTCGCTGGCTTCCGCCAGGGATTCCAGGGTAGGGAAGCGGGCGTAGAGCGTTGGCGTCACCATGTTCACCCGGGCATCTGTACACTGCGCCGCCAGCCGGACAGAGAACAGCAGCTCATACGCCTTTGTTTTGTCAAAGGGGAGGGAGCACGCCGCCTCGGGATACAGCCGTTTTAATTCGTCAATAATCGCCAGTATGGTCTGTTGGTCTTTCATTTCTATCACCTCAGCACCATCTTATCACAGATTTCGTCTTTTTTCGAGGAAAAAATCTTTGCGTGGATAAAATAGTTCAACGGCGGATGGACTTGCATTTTCTAACTGTTTGTGATAATCTGGGGAAGAACTGGCCGGTTCAACGCAGCTAAGGAAGAAAGGAGCGTATCTAAGTATGACGCATTATTTTGATTCGGAGATTGCTGGAAGCTGGGAGGTCTGCGAGAACTAGCTTCCCGACGCCTCCCGTATGTGTTTTTATAACATACCAGGAGGAATTTATGTCCCGATACAGTGATAAGAAGGATGGAGCACGCCTTCACCCAGATGAAAAAACGCCGTTTGCCTGCCGTGTCTGCGGCTACAGGGCGGCCCCCGGCGGAGCCGGTACCCGGCACCGTAACCATTGCCCGAACTGCCTCCACAGTCTCCATTTAGATAATGAGCCTGGCGACCGCGCCTCAGAGTGCGGCGGCGTCATGGAACCAGTAAGCGTGTGGGTGCGCAAGGGGGGCGAGTGGGCTGTTATTCACCGCTGCCGCCGCTGCGGCACTCTGCACTCCAACCGTGTGGCCGCCGACGACAGCCCTTTGAAGCTGATGAGCTTGGCGGTACGGCCTCTGGCGGAGCCGCCGTTCCCGCTGGAATATTGGGAACGGCTGGCAGAAAACGGCGGTATGACGGAACCAGACGGCTTTTAGACGGCGAAAGCTTATGTAAAGACGGCGCAGCGTTATGCTGCGCCGTCCCTGCGTCTTCGGAAAACTGCGGTTACAGGAAGGATTTCAACTGCTGAATATTGTTCTCTTCCGTTTTCAGCAGGCGTTCTGCCAGTTCCACGGCTTCCTGGTCACCCTTATCCTTCAAATCGTGTATGCGTTTGGTCATCTGGACTGTGCCCATTGTGGAACCCTTAATCATCATCTCCGCGATATGGGAGGCGGACTGGTTGGTTATTGTCTTGGCTTTCAGAGCGAGATCGCTCATGGCCTCGCTGATCTGACCCGGATTCTGCGGCGTTCCCCCGCGAAGACGGATGGCCTGTTCCGCCTCCCCCGCAATCTGGCTGTACTCCTCCAGCTGCCTGTTCAGTGTGCGCCGCAGTTCCGGCTCCTCTACCATTTCCAAGACCTTGGGAATAGTACCGCAGCCCATTTCCGCGTTTTTGTGAACGAATTGGAGCAGCTCTGTATTTTTTGACATGCTACATCACCTCATCCCTAGCGTTCCCAGCCGGGACGGCGCAATGCCTGGAACATTTTGTCACGCCATAAAATACCTTGTCACGCCGAACAGCCGGGCCAGCTGTAATTTTGCCTCCATACTCTCATCGCTCTGATACCAAACGGTGGCCGTCTGGCCAGGGCTTGGCTGGTAGATGCAGTAGGCGCACTCGTAGCGGTCGGAGTAGTAGGTGTTTACGCCGTTCATCGCCAGGATATCTTCTACCTCGCGGTGGGTGACGGCCTCGCTGGAGATGATTTTTCCTCCGGAGGTAATCGTGCGCACGCCGCCCGCGGTGAGCCGCAGGGCCGCCCGGCTCATATCCGCGCCCTTGTCCTTCATCTGCCGCAGCGCGTTGTACAGGTCTGCCAGCGGCTCCAGCGGGGTGGTGGGGATATCGTCGCCGACGGCGGCTTTGGGCGTCTGGACGATAATCTGGCTGTAGCTGCTGGCAGACGCCAGCCGGGAGGACTTGGCGTAGAGCCGGTCATAGACCCGGACCAGCATAGCGGCGGCCTGTTCCCTGGTAGCAGTGCCGGTGGGGTGGAACCGCCCGTCGCCTACGCCGCCGATAATGCCAGCGTCATAGGCCAAGGAGATGAAGCCCTTATTGGTGGTGACGTCGGTAAAAGGGGAGCTGTAGCTGCTGGCGGCTCCGGCCAGGGAGGTGTAGCCCAGACCGCGTACCAGCATTGCCGCCATTTCCTCGCGGGTGATGTTGTCCGTGGGACGGAAGGCGTGGCCCGCGCCGGAGAGCGCGCCGTTGGCGCAGGCGGTCTCTACAGCGGCGTAAAACCACCGGTCCGGGGTGGTATCGGAGAAGGAGGCCTTGGAGGGCAGGGTCTCCTCCCAGCCGAACAGGCGGACCAGGGCCGTGACAAACGCCGCGCGGGTCACGGGTTGGCCAAGACCGAAAGACCCGTCGCCCAGGCCGTAGAACAGGCCCAGCTCCGTAGCGCGGGTGACGCTTTCCTCAGACCAGTGCCCGGCGGGGACGTCGCTGTAGCCGGAGGCCGCGTGGGCGGGCAGGGACAGGCCCAGGCATAACGTCAGAGCCAATAAGAGCGCGATAAAACGCTTTTTCATGATAAAAACCTCTTTCTTCGGTGGAATGCGGCTATTCTAACAGATTTTTTCCCGTCCGTCAAATCAAAAGGGGCGAATTCTGCCGGTAATTTTTCCTTTCCACACCGCTTCAGCCCTTGATAATGGGCGGGGCAAGACTTCCAAAGCGCACAAAATATCCAGGAAACAGGAGGACGTGCCTGACCAGAATCGTATCTAAAATAATTATCTGGAAAAAATTCCAGGAATGGTGTATACTAAGGTGGCTCGCAGAATAAAACCGTTGGAGGCGTCCATGGACGAGAAAAGATTGCTGGCAAAGGCTTTGGAGCTTGGGTTTGCCAACGCGGCTCTGGTGAATACGGAGGATTTGGTTTTTATCCCCTCCTTCCGGCCCCTTTGCGAAGAAAATTTATGCGGAAAATATGGAGTGAACTACTCCTGTCCGCCCGCGTGCGGCTCCGTAGACGAAATGCGGCTTCGGGTACAAAGCTGGCGGCGGGCCCTGGTGCTGCAAACCATGTGGGACATTGAGGACCCGCTGGACGGCGCCCAGGTCAAACCGGCAAAGGCCCAGCACAACCGCCTCACCCGGGAACTCATCAACCTCGCGGGCGAGCCGGGACTGATGGTGGGGGCCAGCGGGTGCAGTCTTTGCACGCCCTGCGCTATCACAGAGGGCCAGCCGTGCCGTTTTCCGGAGCTGCGGTATTCCTGCATGTCGGCCTACTGTATTTTTGTAAAGGACCTGGCCCAACGCTGCGGTATGGAATATGACTGCGGCCCGGGCGTGACAGCATTTTTTAGTATGTACTGCTTCGGCCCTCGCGGGTGACGGAGCGTATCATAAATATTATGAACCAAACAAAAGGAGGCGATAATTTATGGCCGCGGGAAAAAAAATACGGCCAAGGACGTCAAACAGCCGAACGGCCCCCCGAACAGCTCTCCCGCAGTTAAGTAAAAAGCAGTCGGTGGTATCACGGACTGCCTACCTGGCGGGAGTGGCGCGGGAAATCTTTGAGAAGGAGTATGAGCCGCCGGATTTGGAAATCTTCCAAACCCTGGAGGAGCACAGACCGGCCAGGATTATACGAAACCTGTGCGTCTTGCGCACGGAAATCATGCACCGGGCCAAGCCCATCCCCGCCGGAAAGCCCCAAAAAGCCCGCTGCAATCTGTCGGACTACGCGCCGGCGGAGTGTATCGTACAGCTTCAGGCGGATGGCATTTCCCTAATGACAGCGTTTTACCAGCCCTGGGAGTGCCTGATTGAGCTTAACCGGCTGATCTCAGATCACATCAACAACTGCCGGGATTTCTTCCCGCTGTGGATTCGCTGGGAGTATATCAAGGATATCTTCATCGTGCCGAACGGACTTACAGAGGCCGGAACCCAGGCCGCCGCCGCGCTCTATCAGAAGAACCGGGTCTTGTACCCCTACCAGATGTATATCAACTGGCAGCCTGCAAACGAGGGCAACATTCTTTTTTCTGATATGAAGTTCGCCATTTTGCTCTACCGCTGGCACGGCGACGAATTTACGGATTTCAGCAAGGTCTCTGACGCGGGACCCCACACAAAAGTGAATATCCACAGTTTCCTGGAACAGAGCAGGAACGCCGTCATCGTGGTGGACTGCGAAAATTCCGACCCGTACAAGCTCTGCGCCGCCCTGCGGGAGCTGGACCAGGACACCTTGAGCCGGGTCTCCAAGGTGATGCTCTACGACGACAGTCACAGCGCCAGCGCCTGGCGGATTCTCAGCTCCTATATCGGCTGTCCGGTGGAGCACAGTATGATTGACCGGGTAAAAAAACAGAAATCCCTGGTGGACATCAGCTTGACGGCGGGGGCGTGCCGGGAATTTTACCAGAATAGAGTGGACTCCTTTATCCTCGTGTCCAGCGATTCAGACTACTGGGGACTGATCTCCTCCCTGCCGGGGGCGCGGTTCATGGTCATGGTGGAGCGCGAGCACGTCAGCGGAGACCTGAAAGCGACCATGGATTCCGCCGGGATTTCCTACTGTTATCTGGACGATTTCTACTCCGGAGACTGCGGCGACATACAGACCGGCGCACTGCTCCGGGAGATCTACAGTTATCTGGAAAAGAACTTTCAGCTCAATACAAACGCGATGATGGACTACGCCTTCCGCGCCACCCGCGTGGAGATGTCGGAGGTGGAGCGGCAGCAGTTTTACAACAAATATATCAAGCCGATGCGCCTTGCCATCGGAAAGGATGGGACAGTGTCCATCCGGCTGCCGGAGAAGTAAAGGTTTCTATCCTTTCCCTGAAAAAATGTCTTGACATGGAGCTGGCTCCAGGTGGTACGATAGGAAGTATCGAAACTGATTGGAGAGGGAGGAAAATTAGAACGTCATGCCACAACCAAATGAAGGAGTCCGTAAACCCGGCGGGGCGCATACCAGGGATATGACCGTAGGGAATCCCTATACCCTAATGATCAGCTTCGCCCTTCCCCTGTTCCTAAGCCAGGTCTTTCAGCAGCTCTATAACACCGCCGACGCGCTTATTGTCGGCCGCTTCCTGGGCACGGAGGCCCTGGCGGCGGTTACATCTTCCGGCACATTGATTCATCTGCTGGTCAGCTTTTTCATGGGCACCGCCATGGGGGCGGGCATCGTCATCTCCCGCTACTTCGGGGCGGGGGATGAGGAACAGGTCTCCAACGCAATCCACACCATGCTGGCCTTCGGCATTGCCAGCGGCCTGATTCTCACGGTAGTAGGCGTGGCCTTTACCCCTACGCTGCTGACATGGATGCAGACTGACCCGGAGGTCATGCCGGACGCGGTGGAGTATTTCCGGTATTACTTCATGGGGTCTCTGGCCCTGGTGCTGTACAACATTTGCCGCAGCATCATGAACGCTCTCGGCAACAGCCGCCGTCCCCTGTACTACCTGATTTTTTCATCCATGGTCAACGTGGTGCTGGATGTGCTGTTTATCGGGGTGTTCCATTGGGGCGTATGGGCGGCGGCCTTCGCCACCGTGCTTTCCCAGGTGGCGAGCGTAGTGTTGTGTATGATCTACCTGCTCCGAAAGGGCAACATTTTTACGGTAGAGCTGAAAAAAATCCGGTTCCACAAGCACATCTTTCTCCAAGTGGTCCGTTACGGCCTTCCCTCGGGGATACAGAACTCCGTTATCTCCCTGGCTAACGTGGTGGTCCAGTCCCAGATTAACTCCTTTGGCAAGCTGGCTATGGCGGCGTATGGGGCCCACGCCAAGATTGAGGCTTTCGCCTTCCTGCCCATCACCAGCTTCAACATGGCCTGCACCACCTTCATCAGCCAGAACCTGGGGGCCAAGCAGTACGACAGGGCGAAGAAGGGGGCGCGGTTCAGCATTCTGGCGGCGATGATTCTGGCGGAGAGCATTGGCGTCTTCACCTATATTTTCGCCCCCCAGCTGATTGGACTTTTCGACAGTACGCCGGGTGTGATTGAACTGGGCGTGCTCCAGTGCCGGGTGCTGGCGCTGTTCTACTTTCTGCTGGCCTTTTCCCATTCGGTGGCGGCGGTGTGCCGGGGGGCCGGAAGGGCGTTTGTGCCTATGGTTATTATGCTCTCGGTATGGTGCGTCATCCGAATTGCCTATATCGCCATCGTGGTGTACCTCTTTGGGCAAATCAGCTTTATCTACTGGGCCTATCCTGTCACCTGGTCCATCAGCTCGATTATCTATCTTATCTATTACCTCCGTTCCGACTGGGTCCACGGCTTCGAGGCCAAGGAGCAGGCGGAAGCCGCTTAACCGGCGGCAGAAAAAAGTCCGGCTGGCATTTGCCAGCCGGATTTTTCTAATCTTAACTTTGCGCCAGCTTCAAGCTGCCGCTGACACTGTCCGCCTCAATTTGGGACGCGCCGCTGCCGCAGACGTACTTTCCGCCGCCGCCGGAGAGGCTGAACCCGCCGGAATCAATACTGCCGGACAAGGTCTCAAAGGCCAGGGAGAAGCCCAGCTGCCCGGGCATCGTCAGAGTCATATCGCCGCTGACGGTCTCCAGCTCCACATCAAAGGGGCCTGCCCCCATCAAGGCCGCGCACAGATTTCCACTGACAGAATCCAGACGGTATTTTGTGCAGGACTCCGCCTGAACCGTCACATCGCCGGAGGTGGTGTCCGCCTTCAATTCCTTTGTAACCGCTGTGCCGCCAATATTGCCGGAAGTGGTGTCCATGTCCAGAGTACCCGTTGTGACGCTGTCGAGTATCACGTCGCCGCTGGTAGTAGTTACCTCCACAGACTGGGCGGACACCCCGCTGAGGGCCACGCATCCGCTGGTGGTATCCACTTCCAGGCTCTCCACGGACAGGTGGGAAATGGCCGCCCCGGCAGATGTAGTTTCCACCTCCAGCTCATCCAGCCAGTTGTCGGGGATGTACGCCACAAGCATCTTGGAGTCTCTTATGGTGACATTAGGCTTGGCGAATCGGATGTGCAGGGTTTCATCCTCCACTTTGTAGACCAGCTGCGTCTTGCTGGTCAGTTCCCCGGTGGAAACCTCGTAGAAGGAGATAGAGTCCGCTTGATCGCTTGCCTGTATCTGCACCAGTCCCGCCGTCCACTCAATTTTTACATCCGTAATGCCGCTGGCGGGAACGTCGTAGTCCGTACCGTGGAACGTATAATCGTCGGGATCGGTCCACTCTTCCCAGCTGTCCCAATTATCCCAGTCATCCCAATCATCCCAATTGTGCCAACCGTGCCAATCCATGGTTTCGCCGTTCACTTCGATGCCGTCGGGACCCACATACAGGCCGTGATCGCCGTCGCCGATTTCCACGCCGTCGGGTCCGATGCTGATTCCATCGCCAATCTCAATACCGTCCGGTCCAATGTTGATGCCGTAATGAGAGGAGCTGCGGTCTATAGGAAAGTCCTCCTTAACAGAGGCGTCCCCTTCCAACAGCTTTGCCCTGTTTTCGCTGCCGCCTCCGGCGAACCGGTTGATGAGCATTCCGGCAACCAACAGCACGGCAAGTCCCCATAAAGCGTACTTGGCGGGTTTGCGCCAATTGAGCTTCCTGTTCGGACGCTCCGCCGTGCTGGCAGCCCTGACAGGCTGGACGCCGCTGAGACTCGGGTACTTGGGCGGGGCGGCGGGTTTGGAAGAGCCCTCGTCCTGGAGGATGCGCTGTGCGATGGTCCCCACATCCTCCATACTGGCCACGGCCTCCTCCTCTGTCATGCCCTCCTCCATGCGGTCGGCCAGCATCTCCGCATAGTAGGTCAGGTGCTGCTCCGCCTGTTCTCTGCTCAGAGACCCTAAACGGCGGTACAAATCATTTAGAAACTGCGCGCGCGTCATGTAATGCACTCTCCTTTATAAAATCATATACCCGTTCAATTTCCGGCCAACTGGTTAGAAACTGGTCAATCTGGGCGATACCGTCCGGGGTGATGTGGTAGAACTTGCGCAGCCTGCCCCTGTGCTCCACGGAGTAGACCGTCAGTCTTCCCGCCTCTTCCAGACGGCGCAGAATTGGATAGAGCGTGGACTCCGAGATATCGATGCAACCGGCCAGGTCCTTAATAATCTGATATCCATAGGAGTCCTCCTGACGCAGCGCGGTCAGTACGCACACGTCCAGCAAACCGCGCTTAAGCTGTGGGTCAATCATATCTACGCCCCCTTTCGTATCATACTATACATGACAATGCATCGTTTGTCAAGAAAAAATTTGCGGCCCCAAAAACTTTTTTGCGGAGGCCGCCGCCGTCCTCCGCAGGGGTGTGAAATGTATATTCCATATTATAACCTTTTTCGACAAAAACGGCTTATTTTACCTTTAATGTCGAATTTTGAAGAACGATTTTTAGGCACAAATTTCGAGTTTCCCCTTGTGTTTTCTGTCTGTTTATGGTAATTTGTAAGCAAGGTGCAACGAAGCTTCGATATTTCGTCTAAAACGGACGGACGCCCCTCCTTACATGTCGACATAAATTTTTGAAAGGATATACGCATATGGATAACAGAATCAAAATCGTGCTGGCTGACGCTGACAGCGATGCCCGCAGCGCGCTGCGGGACGCTCTGGAACGCACAGGCCGGTTCTCCGTTGTAGGCTCCACTGGGGATGGCAATGAGGCGCTTCGGCTCGTGGAGGAGACCGCGCCGGATGTGCTGGCTTTAGATCTGATCCTGCCGGGGCTGGACGGCCTGGGCATCCTGCGGCGGTTGGATGCGGAAAGGCGGCCCGCTATTTTGGCGATGTCTACCATTACCACCCAAGAGGTAGTGGGAGAGGCCGGCCGGCTGGGCGCGGCAATGTTCATCAGTAAACCTTACCATGAGAACGCCCTTGTGGAAAATCTGCTCCGTCTGACGGAAAAACGGGAACCGTCCCTCCATATGCCTGGCCTGGAGGAGCTGGTGACGTCTATCATCCATGAAGTTGGCGTCCCGGCGCACATTAAGGGGTACCAGTACGTCCGAGAGGCTATCATGATTACCGTAGAGGACATGGAGGTTATCAACTCCGTCACAAAGGTGCTCTACCCGGAAGTAGCCAAGCGTTACCATACTACGCCAAGCCGTGTGGAGCGGGCTATCCGCCACGCCATCGAGGTGGCCTGGGACCGGGGAGACCTGGAGACCCTTCAGCGGTTTTTTGGGTATACCGTCAGCAACGCGAAGGGGAAGCCAACCAATTCGGAGTTTATTGCTATGATCAGCGACCAAATCCGCTTAAAACTCAAGAACAACACGACAGCATAATGTTAGGCGTATAAACGCACTCTTCAGCCGCCGGTGGCGGGGGGAGTGCGTTTTTTTTGGACACAGCAGCATCCCGTTCAACCGCCGGTTGAGCGGGAAATCTGTTTGGACGCTGGAAACCAGGCGGGGGAAGGGCTATACTGGGTACAGTCCGGACGAAAAAATAAGCAGGAGAACGGAATATATGGAAATTGGAAATCAAATCAAAGCCCTGCGCCTGGCAAGAGGCGTGACCCAGGAGACGCTGGCGGAAAAGCTGGGTGTCAGCGCACAGGCGGTGAGCAAATGGGAGCGTGGCGCGACTGCGCCCGACGTGCAGCTTTTGCCGTCTCTCTCAGCCTACTTCGGCGTGACGATTGACGCGCTGTTTGCCCTCTCGGACGAGACGCGGATGGAGCGGATTCAAAATATGATTTGGGACGAGAGGTTTATCACCCCGGCGGTGCTGGAGCAGGAGGAGGCGTTCCTTTTAGAGAAGGCGCGCCGGGAACCCGCCAACGGCCAGCCCTGCGAGCTGCTGGCGGACCTGGAGAACCACACGGCCCGCGCCCACCGGGCCCGCGCGGCGGAGTTTGCCAGGGAGGCTTTGACGCGCCAGCCGGATCTGCGCAACGCCCACCAGGAGCTGGTGCAGGCAATGGGCGGCGCGCCTGTGGACTGGTGTCAGAATAACGTATACCGCCTGATTGACTGGTACAAGGAATTTGTGGAAAAAAATCCCGGCCTCCGGAACGGCTACCAGTGGCTTCTGAACCAGCTCATCAACACCGGCCGGGTGGAGGAGGCGAAAACCTACCTGGAACGAATGGAGAAGGTGGACGGTACCTTCCGCACACCCCTGTACCGGGGGCATCTCGCCAAAGCCAGCGGCAGCCACGCCGAAGCGTTGGAAATTTGGGAGCAGATGTGCCGGGACTACCCGGACGAATGGTGTGTTCAGCTGAGCATGGGGGATATTATGTCCCGTATGGGCCGGTATGAGGAGGCCAAGGCCTGTTACCGCCGGGCGTTGGAGCTGCAAGAGCCGCCCCGGTATACGGACGCTCTTTGCTCCACCGCTATCGTCTGCGAGCTGCAAGGGGATTACGCCGGGGCTGTCGCGGCCCTGGAGGAGGAAATTGCCCTGCTGGCGTCAGAGTGGGATGCTGTCTCCGGCGAAACGGTGGATGAGAGGCGCAGAGAGATTTTGCGGCTGAAAGGAAAAATGACGGAACATCCGTAAGAGCCTTAAAAACAAAATATTCTTCTTTTTCTGAATTTATTGCCAAGACCGGTTGAATGTGTTATACTGGAATATAGGCAAAATCACGAAAACGCACTGCCGGAACCGGGAGGCAATATTGAAAAGGAGGAAAAAATGTGAGAATTGAGCAGCATCCTATACTGGAATTTGACCGGGGAGAGAAGGTGGTTTTCTTCTTCAACGGCCAGCCGGTAGATGGGTACACGTCTGAAACAATTGCAGCCGCCCTCCACGCGGCGGGCATCCGGGAGCTGGGGCACAGCCCCGAGCTGCACCGCCCGCGCGGCCTGTTCTGCGCCATTGGCAACTGCTCCTCCTGCTTCATGACTGTGGACGGGCAGCCTAACGTGCGGGTGTGCGTCACCAAGGTCAAGGCGGGTATGCGTGTAGAGGAGCAGGCCGGGAAGGGGGTTGTTTCACTTGATTAGAGAAGTGGAGATTCTGGTTGCCGGAGGCGGTCCCGCTGGACTGTGCGCCGCTGCCGCCGCGGCGTCTCTGGGGGCGAAGGTTCTGCTCTGCGAGCGCAGCGACGTCCCCGGCGGCCAGCTGGTGAAGCAGACCCACAAATTTTTTGGCTCGGAAAAGCAGTACGCAGGAGACCGGGGGATACATATTGGGCGGACGCTGGCGGATGCCGCCGTCAACCATCCGAACATTGAAATCCTGACGGACGCCGCCGTTCTGGGTATTTATGAGGACGGCGTGGTCACGGTCCTGTATAAAAACCAGCATCTGAAAATCCGTCCCAAGCGGACCATCGTTGCCACTGGAGCGGCGGAAAAGTTCCTGGCCTTTCCGAACAATGACCTCCCCGGTATTTACGGGGCGGGAGCTGTTCAGACGTTGATGAACGTCCACGGAGTAAAACCGGCGGAGCGTGTGCTGATGGTGGGAGCCGGTAATATCGGTCTGATTGTCTCCTACCAGCTTTTGCAGGCGGGGGTAGAGGTTGCCGGGGTTATTGAGGCCGCGCCCCGCATCGGCGGATATCTGGTCCACGCCTCCAAGCTGCGCCGCGCCGGTGTTCCCATCCGCACCGGGTACACCATCAAGGAGGCCTACGGAAACGGCAAACTGGAAGGCGCGGTCATTTGCAGGTTGGACGAGAACTGGAAGCCTGTCCCAGGCACAGAGGAGGACATCCGCTGCGACACCATCTGTCTCGCGGTGGGTCTCACCCCCTTGGCGGAGCTGTGCTGGCAGGCGGGATGCCAGATGGCGTTCATCCGGGAACTGTCCGGGCATGTACCGGTGGTGGACGGGAACCTGGAGACCTCCATTCCCGGACTCTACGCCGCCGGGGATATTTCCGGCATTGAGGAGGCCTCCGCCGCCATGGTGGAGGGCCGTCTGGCGGGGTACGCCGCCGCAGGAAGTTTGGGCTATGAACCTCAAAAGGCCGGGGAGCTCCGGCAGGGGGCGGCGGAGGAGCTTGCGGAACTTCGGTCCGGTCCCGCCGGAGCGCGGATTATGGCTGGACTGGAAAAGGCGGCCGCCCTGCTGGCGGCACGGAAAGGAGGCGCCGGACCATGCTGATTCAGGATGGCATCCCCACCAGGGAGGACATACAGAGCGTGACACCTCCCGCCCACCGGCTGGCCCAGGGCGCGGTGGCCATTGCGGAGTGCTTTCAGAAGATTCCCTGCAACCCATGCGCGAAGGCCTGCGTGAAAAAGGCCATCCGTGTGGAACCGGATATTAACGCGACGCCGAAGGTGGACTTCGATATCTGCAACGGATGCGGGGCGTGCGTTGCCCGCTGTCCGGGACTGGCGATTTTTGTGGTGGACATGACCTACAGCGGCGGAGAGGCCCTGGTAAAGCTGCCCTTCGAGTTTCTCCCCGTACCTCAGGAGGGACAGCTGGCTTGCGGCTTAAGCCGGTCAGGGGAGGAGCTGGGATGGTTCCCCGTGGTGAAGGCGGTTTCCGGCGGAAAGCGGAATATGACCTGCACCATCAGTCTGGCGGTGCCCAAGGAGCTGGCGATGGAGGTCCGGAATATCAAGGTAGGAGGTTACCGGGATGGACGATAAAAACATCATTCTCTGCCGGTGCGAGGACCTGACGCGGGAGGCCATTCTCCAGTGCATCGAGTCCGGCTGCCGTACTATTGATGAAATCAAGCGGGTCACCCGGGCCGGAATGGGTCCATGCCAGGGACGGACCTGCCGGATGCTGATTGCCCAGGAGTTGTCCGCTTACTATAAAGTTCCTATGGAGGAGGTCCTCATGCCCACCTTCCGCCCGCCCACGAAACCCGTCAGCATGGGCGTTCTGGCGGACGCCTGCCGGGAAGGAGGCGCGGAATGAAGAAAAATTATGAGGCCATTGTCATCGGAGGCGGTATTGTCGGCTGCGCCGTGGCGTTCGAGCTGGCCAAGCGGGGGCTGACCGATATCCTGCTCATTGAGAAGGGCTATCTGTCCTCTGGCGCTACCGGGCGCTGCGGGGCCGGCATCCGCCAGCAGTGGGGTTCGAAGCTCAACGCCCGGCTGGCCCTGGAAAGCACCCACATTTTTGAGCATCTGGAGCAGTACACCGGATACGGCCAGAGCTGCGGCCTTCAGCAGGGAGGTTATCTGCTGGTAGCCTACACAGAGAAGGAGTGGGCACAGTTTCAGGAGAACCTGAAGGTTCAGCAGGCTCTGGGTATTGACGCCAAGGCGTTGGATTTGCAGCAGGCCAAGGAGATTGTACCCTTCCTGAATACGGAGGGCATGTTTGGAGCCACCTTCTGTGAGAAGGACGGCCACGCCAACCCCTTCCACTGCACCATGGCCTACGCCCAGGGGGCGGCGCGGATGGGCGCGGAGATTCTGACCTATACCGAGGTGACCGGACTGCGGACCCAGAGCGGCCGTATCACCGGCGTGGAGACCGCTGGAGGCGATTTCTTCGGTGCGGACCTGGTGATTAACTGTGCCAATGTCCGGGCCCCGGGGCTGGCGAAGCTGGTGGGAGAGGACATCCCCGTCGTTTCCGAACGCCACCAGGCGTTGGTTACGGAGCCGGTGGCCCCGCTGCTGCGGAGTATGGTTATGAGCTTCCACCGTTCCTTCTACGTTCAGCAGACGCCCCACGGCAGCTTTGTCATGGGCATTGGCCCCCATGAGGAGCCCAGCTTCAACACCCGCTCCAGCTGGAAGTTCCTGGAGAAAAACTGTGCCGTTATCTGCGAGACCCTGCCCCTGCTGCGGAAGCTGAACGTGGTCCGCCAGTGGGCGGGCAGCTACGACCTGAGTCCGGACCATATCCCTGTCATCGACGAGGCGAAGAGGGCCAAGGGATTCTATAGTGTCTGCGGCTTCTCAGGTCACGGTTTCATGGTCGCGCCGCGCATCGCTATTCTGGTGGCGAACCACCTGACCGGACAGACGGATGATTTGGACATCAGGACGTTCAGTCAGGAGCGGTATCAGAAGGGCGTGTTTCTGCTGGAGCCCTCAGTGGTGTAAACGATTTTTGACAACAAGGAGGACCGGACAGCCTGCGGGCTGTCCGGTCCTTTTTCCGTTCTATTACTTCTCGGACATATAGGGGTAGGCGATGGCGGCGGAGGGGCAGAAGGACTCCTTCACCGTATGCGCGCTGACCCAGCGGATAATGTTCAGGGTGGTACCGGCCTTGTCGTTGGTGCCGGAGGCCCGCGCTCCGCCGAAAGGCTGCTGGCCTACAATCGCGCCGGTACACTTGTCGTTGATGTAGAAGTTGCCGGAGGCGTTGCGCAGAGCCTTCTCCATCTTGACCACGGCCTGGCGGTCCTGAGCGAAAATCGCGCCGGTAAGGGCGTAGGGGGAGGCGCTGTCGCAGATAGCCAGGGTTTCATCCAGTTTATCGTCGTCATAGACGTAGATGGAGACGATGGGCCCGAAGATTTCCTTGACCATGGACTCATAAGTGGGGGTCTTGCAGCGGATAATGGTGGGCTGCACAAACCAGCCCTTGCTGCCGTCGTAGGTGCCGCCGGCTACAAACTCGCAGTCCGGGGAAGCGGCGGCGCGGTCGATATAGCCCTTGCAGGTTTCAAAGGAGGCCTGGTCGATAACCGCGCCCATGAAGGTGTCGAACTCCTGGACGTCGCCCACTTTGATGGTAGCGGTCTGCTCTTTCAGACGCTTCTCCACCACCGGCCAGATGCTGGCGGGGACAAAGGCCCGGGAGCAGGCGGAGCATTTCTGACCCTGGAACTCGAAGGAGCCGCGGACAATAGCCGCCACCAGGGGTTCGATGTCGGCGGTGTTATGGGCAAAAATGAAATCCTTGCCGCCAGTCTCGCCCACCAAACGGGGGTAGTTGGCATAGGAAGCGATATTCTCGCCCACCTGCTTCCAGACGCTCTGGAACACGGCGGTGGAGCCGGTAAAATGGAAACCGGCCATCTTCGGATGGCTGATAACATACTTGGACATGTCGCCGCCAGTGCAGGGCACGAAGTTGATGACCCCGGCGGGGAGGCCGCACCACTGGAGCAGCTTCATGTAGTAGTAGTTGGAGAGCACCGCTGTGCGGGAGGGCTTCCACAGGGCCACGTTGCCCACAATGGCGGGAGCGGTGGGGAGGTTGCCGCCGATAGAGGTGAAGTTGAAGGGGGAAATCGCGCAGATGAAGCCGTCCAGGGCCCGGTAGTCCTGACGGTTCCAGATGCCGTCCACGCTGCCGGGCTGCTCCTTGAAGATTTCCTGCGCGCCCCACACGCCGAAGCGGAGGAAGTCTGCCAGCTCGGCGATGTCAATTTCCGCCTGGAACACGGTTTTGGACTGGCCCAGCATGGTGGAGGCGTTGAGAACCTTGCGGTAGGGACCGGTAATCATATCCGCCGCTTTCAGGAAAATAGCGGAACGGTGTTCCCAAGGCATCTCCTCCCAGGCGTCCTTGGCAGCCAGGGCGGCATCAATGGCCATTTTCAGCTCTTTCTCCCCGGCCATGCAGCACTCGGCGATGACGTGCTGATGGTCATGAGGAATGGTGACCTGGATGGTCTGATCGGTCCAGACCTCTTTCCCGCCGATAATCAGGGGGATTTTGACCACCTCTCCGGCCTGCTTGGCAAGCTCCTCCTTCAGCTCGGCCCGCTCGGGACTGCCGGGCAGATAGCCCTTAAACGGGTCGTTTTCGGGGCGGGCAATAGTAAAATAAGCGTTGGGCATGGTTTCTTACCTCCAAATATAATATTAAAATGGGAATCTTAAGGTATAGAGGGACTTCAGCTGAAAGAATTGGAAAATCAGTATATCACAGCGGGATATCTCTGTCAAACCAGAGACTATGGCTCCCGCCGCCACTGCGTGGGCGTCTTTCCAAAACGCTTTTGGAAGGAGGCGCAGAAGTAGGAGACATTATTATACCCCACCAGCTGGCCCACCTTGCTGACAGTGGTCGGCGTATTGCGCAGCAGCCTACAGGCCATTTTCAGACGGTATTCCGAGAGATAGTTCTGAATCGTAGTCCCCCGGCTGTTTTTAAAAATGGTGCGCACATAGTTGGTGGAAAGGCCCACTTGGGAGGCAACCTCGTCAACGGAAACCGTCTCCATATAGTGCTTTTCGATGTATTCCTCTACAAAAGCCGCTACCCTGTAGTTGGTATTTTCCTTCAGCGGGCGGTACCAGGCCAGAAGCTGGTCCATGTACCAGATGATGTGCCGCCGGATCTCGCCGGCGGTATTGGCTTCCGCTATCAGCTGAAAAATCGATTTTCCGTTGGGACGCAAAGCCCTGCGGTGTCCGGCCAGATCCTCGTCCGGGGCGACAAGCTCATCGTTGACCAGGTGATACAGGCTGGCGCAGCACTCCCGGAAAACCGCCGCGCTGCCTCGGCCGCTGATGGCGAAGTAATTGTCCAGACGCTCGTGGGCGTAGTCAACCTCCCCCCTTGCGAGACAGGAGGCGATATCCTGGCGCAGGAGCCGCAGCCGCTGGTCTTCGGGGTCGCCCAGCTCCGCCTCCCGGCGGGAGGGCAGCAGGTCCACCAAGGAACGGCACTCCAGCTCTGTGCAGTAGAAGACCTCGTCCGACGCCGCCAGAAACATGTCCCGAATCTGACGCGCCTCGGGCAGCGTCCGTTTTCCCTCCAGATAGACCACGTTCAGCGACGCGCCCCGGCCGCACAGCCATCGCGCCACCTTTCCCGCCAAATCCCGGCAGTCCGCGTCGGGAGCCAGCAGTAACAGGGTCAGCTCCGGCAGCTCTATATAATACAGAATGCCGTCAAAGGCCTGAAAAATTTCCTCCAGGCTCGGCGAACCGCGCACGCGCCCATACAGGCCAGCCACCCCAAACAGGAAATCCTCCGGCGCCGCGCCGCTAACCAGCTGTTCCGCCAGCTGTTCCAGGGGCTGGGTGTCCTCCTTAAAAATCCGGTCCAGAATCTTCCGCTCTTTCAGGCAAATTCGATACATCGTTACTCCTGCCTTTACACAACTGGCGGGATTTCCGCCGCTAAATCATACTTCTCTGATATATACCTGATATTCCTCTCTCCAGACCTTTTCGAACGGGATAAACAGTACGCCGTTTTCCTTGCATCGGAAGGCGAGAGGCCGGTTTTCCTCCCGTACAAAAGCCGTCTCCGGTTCTTTCGATTTCAGGGATAGCCGTTCCTCCGAGGTGGTCAAAGCCGCGAGCACATAGGGACCATAGTGGACGGTAAAATAATCCGGGCGGTCCGGGGCCTTCTCAAACCGAAGTCCACAGGAGAATTCCACGTCCAGCTCAGAAGTCCCCGGCTGGTCAACCGCAACGGTAAAGTAACCGTCGCGGAGAGGCGCGGCGCAGTCCACCCCGTTCAGACGGATTACTACGTTTTCATCTGTCCAAAAGGGCTTTCGGATGCGCAGTTTTCGGGAGGGGACAGTGGAAAGATCCGATTCGATTGTAATATGTATTTTCTCTGGATAAGCCTCCTCTGTCCGCATGGTGAGAGCAAATCCCTCCAGACACAGCCGGGAAGGAAGGAAGAGATTTATATAAACGCAGTCCTCCCCGGCGTAATAGATGCTCTCAACGTACTTGAAATGGCTCTCCATACCCGTACCATGGCAGCAGCTGTTTTCCGAGGCGTCAAAGTCTTTGACCGCCCGGGGCAGCATGGAGAGAAAATAGGTGCTGCCGCTGGTGGGCCTGTGGTCGCAGGAGGAGAGGATATGGTTTGTCACAGCCCGCTCGTAGTAGTCCATATAGGCCGCGTCGGGGCGGTACTGATACAGCTCCTTTGTCAGCTTCAGCATGTTATAGGTGGCGCAGCTTTCCGAGGTACTTTTCGTAAGAAGACCGGCGATTTTGCGGGGTTCATGGAACATCTCGCTCTCGCCTGCGCCGCCAATGGCGTACATCCGGCTCCCGGACACCAGAGACCAGAACCGTTCCGCAATGCTGTAATACCTGCGCTCGCCTGTTACCTCGTACAGCTTCATGGCGCCAACTATCTGGGGGATATGCTGGTTGGCGTGCATCCCGGTCAGGGCGTCCACATTTTGCTCCAATGGGTAGAAAAGGCGGTCGTTATCAAAGTACCGGGCCGCATCCAGGTAGTCCTTTTTACCTGTGATACGGTAGAGCTCAGCCATGGATTCATTCATGCCGCCGTATTCCCCGGCAATATAAATGCCCCACATCCGCACCCGCTTTTCATGATTCAGCCGGGACAGCCGGGCGTAGACCCAATCCCCGATGCCGGAAGCGATCTCAAACGCTTTCTCAATCCCTGCCAAGCGGTGTAAATCCAAAAGTCCGGCCAGGATTTTATGCAGAGTGTAGTAAGGGGCCCAGATTTTAGGATAGGGGGTATACTCCTCCAGCAGGTCAAACTGCTCCTCGGAGTACGCGCTGAGGAAACCGGGATGGTATCCATCCTGAGCAGCGAAGGCGTCCTGGCATTCCTTTAAGGCGTCTACCATATATACCGCTTTCTGGTGGATTTCTCTGTCTCCGGTGGCGTGCCAGCAGAGAGCCAGGGCGGACAGATAGTGACCTGCGCTGTGCCCCCGCAGCAGGCCGCTGGGAGAATCCCAGCCTGTCATAGCAGGGGCGTTACGGGTGGAAAGTCCCGCCGCCCGGCGGAAATTGTAGAGCCATTGGTCCAGGTTTGTGTGGAGCAAATAGTCGTGCATCCGCTCCTGAGCGGCGTGGAAGCTGCTGCCCTCCAGAAGGGTCACGCCATCCGGGAAAGCCGCCGCCAGTTTTTGTGGCCGGGCGGCCTCCGGCGCGGGACATGCCGTAACACGCACTTCTCCAGCCACAGAAATAGAGGTGTCCTTCAAGACGCCGCGCACAGAGAAGGTCCCCGGCTGGTCCCAGACGCGCTCCAGGCCGTCTTCCCAGTCGATAAGGTGGGCAATCACCCGGCCGTCCCGGGTTCTCACGGCGGACGCGCTGGGCAGGCGCACAGTTTCCCCCGCCGCGGCTTCCAGCGCGATGGGGAAGATTTCTTCCACCTCAATCTGGTTGTGTTCTTCTAAAACGGTTACGATATACTGCTTCTCTTCCGTGTACGCCCCGTGGGTAAAACGGGCGGTGAGAGGTACCTCACGGTTTCCGCGCCCATAGGCGGGCCGGGTGACCTTCCCCTCATGGTTCATAAAAGCCAGATTGCCGGACTGCCAGGTAATAGTAGAACCGTTTTTTCCCGCGCTGGGCAGGTCCAGGTCAAACTCCACTGTTCCCAGATTTCCCAGGTAAAGCTCCTCTATGTCCTTTTTTACGATGTCTCTGTCTGTCATAGTTGGCATCCTCCTGTTTGATGGCGTTACGGGTGGGACGCTGATTTCATATTTGTGAAAATAAACAAAACATCTGAAAGTGCAGCCCGGCGGGGGAAGACAATTGCAAAACAGATAAGATTCAGGCGTTATTCAACATTATTGTCCTGCAAAACCTGTGACAACGGCATATCATTTTCGTCTGATTCATGTAATTCCTGTTGACTATCCATCTAAAATTCATTATAATGAACATCACGCAAAATGTCAATCCTAACATACGCGCCGCTGTGGAGAAAATGCGCCGCCGCGTATGCAGGAGCGTTGCGCGGGATATCACATGGAGGTAACCTACATATGGAAAAGACGTTTCATCAGGAAAACAGAAGAGAGCTCTATTTGTCCCTTGCGCCGGGCAGCCTTCTCCTCCTTTTCAGCGGACACGCTCCCCGGAAAACCGGAGACGAGGACTACCCCTTTTTTGCTGACCGCACCTTTGTGTACTATACGGGCATTGAGCAGGCGGACAGCGTTCTGGCCGCCTACAAGGATGAGAGCGGCGTTCAGGAGACGCTGTACATGCTCCCGCCGGACTTGCTGGCGGAACGCTGGACCGGCAAACGTCTGACCCCTCAGGAGGCTTCCGACGCCTCCGGCGTGGAGGATTTCCGGTATAACGCCCAGTTCCTCCCCGCGCTGGAGAGGCTGATTGCCCGGGGCGTCACCACCGTCTGCCTGGACTTTGACCGGAAAAACCTGGATGAGCAGCCTGTGCGTCAGGCGTTCCAGCTGGCGGCCTGGCTGAAAAAGAACTATCCCTTTGTCAAAGTAGAGAACATCCATAAGCTGGCTGCCCGCCAGCGGACAATCAAAAAGCCCTGCGAGCTGGAGGCTATGCGCCGCGCTGAAATCATTACCAGCGAGGGAATCAAGGCCATGATGCGGGCCGCCAGGGACGGTATCTACGAGTATCAGCTGAAAGCGGAGTTTGACTACGCTCTGGCGCAGCACGGGGTTCTGTCTCCCGGCTTCCCGTCCATTGTGTCGGCGGGCAAAAATAACTTTTTTATCCACTATTACGGCTATCGCGGCGTGGCGCGGGATGGCGACATGGTGCTCAACGACGTGGGCGCCTGCTGGGACAACGAAATTAACGATGTCTCCAGAGGCTGGCCTCTGAACGGAAAATTCAACGAGCGGCAAAAGCTGCTGTATACCTGCGCCTATAACACCTCTAATTATATGTTCCAGACCCTGAAGCCCGGCCTGCCTATGGCCAGCGTGGACCAGGAGATTCGCAAATACAACTTTGAGCAGCTGAAAGCAATTGGCGTCTGCGACCGCTTTGAGGACGTGGGCACCTACATCTGGCATGGCGGCGCGCACCACGTAGGCTATGACGTCCATGACGAGGTGGACGTAGAGGAGGGCCGCCGCCTTCTGGAGCCCGGTATGGTATTCTGCGTGGACGTGGGCATCTACCATGAGGAGTGGGGAATCGGCTTCCGTCTGGAGGACAACTGCCTGATTACGGAGGATGGCTGCGAAAATCTCTCCGCCGTGACGCCCAGAAGCATTGAGGATATCGAGGCGTATATGGGGAAGCGGTAACCCGGCGGTCCGGTATCCGCAAAAACGCGGCGGTATAACGCCGGAAGGGGACGCACGATTTCGTGCGTCCCCTTCTGCCGCCCTTTTCACAAAGGGATTGGACGGAACAGGCAAGAAAAAACGCCTTGACAGGCGTTAGGAGGGGCTGGTTGCGGTATTTTTGTAGGACCCCGCGCTTTTTATTTTGTATCGGAGCCATCTACGCCTGTGCGGCGCAGCAGCTCCTCCAGGAGGTCTGAGTGATGGGAAAGCGTCTCCAGCACTCCGGCGAGGAGTTCATCGGTAGAGTTTGCGTGAACCGCGGTTTGGGTGCGGATGGGATGGCTGTAGCGGTGTACAGGAATTTTCTGTACCGCCGCGGGCGGGGCGCAGGCAGCCCGGGTAACCTGTTGCGCTGGGGCCTGGCGCTGGGGTCTGCGCTTACGATACGGTTTCATGGTACTGTTTCCTCCCAAGCTGTGTCATTTCTTGCTATCCTATTCAAAATCCCCGGCGGAAGTGTGTATCCGGCGCTTTTCCGCCGGGGATTTCCGGCTGTGATTACGTGCCGCCGCGATATTTACGCCGTGTGGCGATACCGCCGCGAATGTGCCGTTCCGCCTTGTTCTCGTCCAGGACCTCCTTGACCTGCAGATAGAGGCTCCTGTTGTAGAGGGGCAAGCGCTCCTGAATATCCTTATGTACGGTGCTCTTGCTGATACCGAACCGTTTGGCGGCCTCCCGTACTGTGGTACGGTTCTCAATAATAAAATTGGCCAGCTCGCAGGCCCGTTCCTCGATGTTTCCCTTCAAGGCCAACACTCTCCCTATCCCGATATGCTCCATATATATGCGAAAGGCGGCGGGAACATGCGGAAAAAAGGAGGTCTGAGGGGCTGCGGCCACAACCGGAATTTTGACGCGGGATTACTTGTATTTCAGGGTGTATCATGGTAAACTAAGAGACATAAAGCTTTTTATAGATACTCTTTTTTAGCGAGGTGTAGCCTGTGGGGCAAATCCCGGGAAATGTACAGGAAATACTGACTAGGCTGGAGGCCGCGGGACACGAGGCGTGGTGCGTGGGCGGCGCGGTGCGGGACCTTCTGCTGGGCCGCGAGCCGGGGGATTGGGACGTAACGACCAGCGCGCCGCCGGAAGCGGTTCTGTCGCTGTTTGCGCCCCGGGCCCTGCCGACGGGCCTCCAGCATGGTACCGTCACTGTGGATCATGTGGAAATCACCACCTACCGCCGGGATGGGAATTACCTGGACAACCGGCATCCGGATCATGTGGAATTTACAAGTTCCCTGCGTGAGGACTTGGCCCGGCGGGATTTTACGGTCAACGCCATTGCTATGAGCCTGCGGGGGGAGCTTATGGATCCCTTCGGCGGACGGCAGGACCTGGAGCGGCAGGTCCTCCGGGCGGTAGGGAACCCGGAAAAGCGGTTTCAGGAGGACGCTCTGCGGATTCTGCGGGGCTTGCGGTTCTCCGCGCGGCTGGGATTTGTTATCGAGCCGGATACCGCCGGCGCTCTCCGCCGCTGCGCCCCTCTTTTGGAGCGTATCGCCCCAGAGCGGATTCAGACGGAGCTGACAGGTCTGCTGTGCGGAGAGGCCCCCGGCGATATTTTGCTGGACTACCCGGACGTCCTGGGGATATTTCTGCCGGAAATTCTGCCCTGCGTAGGATTTGACCAGCGAAGCCCTTACCACTGCTACGACGTGTGGGAGCATACGGCCCGGGCCGTAGACGCGGCCCCTGTCCGGAGCATCGTCCGATACGCGATGCTGTTCCACGATTTGGGCAAGCCGGATACCTTCTTTCTGGGGGAGGATGGCCGGGGACATTTTTATGGACATTGGCGCAAAAGCGTGGAAAAGGCGTCGGCGGTCATGAAACGGCTTCGCTTCGACAACCGGAGTAAGCATGTTATCCTGACCCTGGTGGAGCGGCACGACTGTGAACTTCCGCTCAACGAGCGGTCCGTGCGGCGGAATCTGGCCAGATACGGGGAAGAAACGCTGCGGCTGCTGCTGGAGGTCAAGCGGGCGGACAACCGTGCGCAGGCGAAAGACTGTCAGGGCCGTTTAGAGCTGATAGACCAGTGGGAAGCCCTGCTGGATATGACGCTGGCGGGGGACAGCTGCTTCTCTTTGCGGCAGCTGGCGGTTAAGGGCGGCGATATGACTGCGCTGGGACTGCGGGGACCGGCGGTGGGACAAGCCCTGGAGGCCTTGCTGGAGCTGGTAATTGACGAAAAACTGCCCAATGACCGCAATATTTTGCTGGGATATACAAAGGAGAAGCTTCTATGACCTATATTGGTGCGCATCTGTCCTCTTCTGGAGGATTTGCGAAAATGGGCCGTGCGGCCCTGGCTATCGGGGCCAATACATTCCAATGCTTTGTTCGGAATCCCAGGGGAGCAAAGGCTAAAGCCGTGAACCCGGCAGACCTGGAAAAGCTTCGGGTACTGATGGCGGAAGAGGGGTTTGGTCCCTTTGTCGCCCACGCCCCGTATATTATGAATCCTTGTTCCAAGGATGAGGGCATCCGGGAACTGGCGGCGGAGATGATGGCTGGAGACCTTGCTCTGATGGAGCATCTTCCGGGCAACTACTATAATTTCCATCCTGGCAGCCATGTAGGGCAGGGGGTGGAGACGGGATGCCGGCAGATTGCGGGCATGTTGGACCGGGTGGTCCGTCCGGAGCAGAAGACGGTGGTGCTTTTGGAGACCATGGCCGGAAAGGGAAGCGAGATTGGCGGGCGTTTTGAGGAGCTGAGGACGATTCTGGACCTGGCCTCCTGCCGGGACCAGCTGGGCGTTTGCCTGGATACCTGCCACGTCTCTGACGCCGGGTACGACATTGTGGATGACCTGGACGGCGTACTGGAGGAATTTGACCGGATTATCGGCCTTCCCCGGCTGAAGGCGATACACATCAACGACAGCCTGAACCCCCGGGGCTCCCGCAAGGACCGTCACGCCCTCATCGGGCAGGGCTCCATCGGCACAGAAGCCATTGTCAAAATTATAACCCATCCGGCGCTGCGGGGCCTGCCGTTTCTTCTGGAAACGCCCACTGACGACAAGGGTCACGGCGAGGAGATTACCATGCTGCGGGAGAAAATCGGAGAGCAGTAATACCGCGTTTCGCTGAATAAAATGAGATGGCCTCCCATAATGGAGGCCATCTCATTATTTTCAGGTAAACGAGTGGTTGCAGATTTTTACAATCATATCTCCGCTGCCCACGTTGTAACCGCTGCACGCGTAAACTGCGTTCAATTCCGCTGTTGTCACCACAATCAGAGGCAGCTTCTCCGGATCAACATACATCCGGCGGGCGATGGTCTCCACATTGGGTACAAAACTGTCGTAGCAAACGCGAATCTTCGGGAAGGCCGCCAGAACCTTTTGCAGCTTGGCGTTCTCCAGAGCTTCTTTTCCCCGCACCAGGAACACAATATCCGCAGGCAGGTTCCGGAAATCGTCCTCCTGCTCCAGCATCTCGTTCAGAATATGCTCGGTGGGCTCCATGCCCTCCTCCAGCCACATAAGGACTGCCTTGCCCTTTGTCAGCTGGCTGCCCAAGACCGTGTTGCCAGCCTCGTCCGCCGCCTTGAATTCGTCCAGAGTAAAATTGTCCAGCATCTGGGAGAGGTCCGCCTGGAACTTCCTCAGCTTGACGGATTTCGTTCCGCCGTCCTCCAGATGGAAATGGTACTTGCTGGCGTGGATGCTGCCGTTGGGCAGGCGGTTATCCGTGATAATCCGGTAGTCGCCGCCGTTGGCGGGAACCTTCAGCTGGTTGTTCTCCCACTTCTCCCGGGACAGGTCCAGCCTCTGGTACGCGCCGTCCACCAGCACGCTTACGGAGAAGTCCGGACCATACTGCCAGGTTTCCTCCGGCTCCTTCTCGAAGACCAGAGTTCCGCTGCCCTCCTTGAGGGGCTCCACCGGCTGGAACGCGCCGTTCTGCCAGTACTCCGCTCCGTGGTCTACCGGATTCATCCGGGCGGCGATGCCCAGGGCCCGGCAGATGGAGACAAACAGAATCTTCTGAGACAGGGGGTTGGCGTTTTTCACCGTCAGCGCGCCCACCGGCCTGGTAACGATTTGACCGTACTCTACCGAGGGGTCAAAGCCGATGTTCTCCTGAATATAACTCCAAACTTTTCCCGGCTCCGCCCGGAAGTCCGCCTTTTGGGCGTCGTTGAAGTAGTCCAAAATAAACTGACGGTTTTTCGTCAGGGGCTCGTTGAATACCCGGGGACAAACAATATAGGGATAGAAAAGGTCATCCTTTCCGGCGGTATAGCCCCGGGTCAGAGACAACGCCTCGCGAAGAATATCCGGGTCAACGTCCCGCCGGTCCTTCTTGGACAGGGTCAGCAGCAGAGCCTCCTTTTCCTGAGAGGAGAAGTCCTTATCCTCCAGGAAAGCCATAAGCCGTTCCACATTGCCCCGGCTCTCATAGAGCAGGTCGTAGATTTCCTGGCTGTAACCGCCCTTCTCCACCACAGCCCGGGCCTTGGCTTCGTCGAACATGGCGGCCACCCGCTGCTCCCGCTTTCCGTTGGCGGCAGCGGTCTTTTTCAGGCCCAGCTCCTTCTGCTCCTCCGTCGGCCTTGCGCCGTTGACAATTTGGTCGCGGGGCGCGATGGAGACGAAGTCCTCCCAGACGCCGCAGACAGGCTCCTCTGTTTTCAGAACCATCTCCACCGTGTCCACATCGGGGGTGTAGACCATCTTCTCGCAGAAGACAGACCCCTTTTTGACATGGATATCAATGGTGCCCAGACCGCAGGTGAGGGCGGCTATGCCGTCCGCGCCGGTGGTCACTACGGCGGCGGGGAAGATGTCGGAGTAGTTGAGGATACCAAAGGACACCTGAGCGCCCTCTACCGGCGCGCCGGCGGGGTCCTTTACCGCCACGACGGGCCGCTTGGTCACCGCGTAGAGCTTGAGGTTATTGAGGAAATAGGCCATTCCCATCCGGGAGATGACTTCCTCGCCGGAAATCTCCCCGAAACAGCGGCTGTGGATCAGCATGGCCCGGCTGGAGGCGTTGGTAAACCACCCCTTGTTGAGCACCTCCTCGGGCTCACAGGCGCCCAGGAACCGCCACTGCCCGCCGCACCATACCTCTACCCAGGCGTGGTTGTCATCGCAGTGGGCCCAGCGGGGGGTATAGATCTGCCGGGCGGGGATGCCCAGCGAACGGAAGACGTTCACGCCGAAGGCGGACTCCTCGCCGCAGCGTCCATAGGCGGAACGGTAGGCCCACAGGGCGGAGATCGTCCGCCCGTCGGTGGCCTGGTACATCACGTTCTCTGCGTTCCAGTAGTTGGCTTCGATGACGGCGTCCTGCATGGAGCGGCCCCGGACCCGGTCCGCCAGCTGGCTGTAGAAGAACTTACGGCAGTCGCACAGCTCCTCCTCGTTGACCCGGACATGGAGCACATAGTTGAGGAAGATGTCCTCCGGGATTTTATCCGGGAACAAGGGATTTTGCAGGAGGAAGATTCCATGCTCCGCACAGGAGAGGAAGATGGAGAAATCATAGTTGGCCAGATCGCTGAGGGGACTGTTGGCGCAAATCCACTTTGCCGCGAGGAGTACATCCTCGGAAGCCGTGGCCTTTGCCTCCTCCAACGCTGTCAGAAGTTCCCGCTTCCGCACGTCCCCGGCCCGGTCCAGCAGGGACGCGAATTTCTTTTCTGCGGTTTCCCGCACTTGGGGTGAAAAAATCATAGTTTTTCTCCTGGATGATGTTTCATAAAAGAATTACGGCAGGCCGCCGGGGTTTTTCAGGAAAAGGCGTGGACAATCTGGGCGCACTCGCGGAATTCCTGCTCGTCCGTCTGCCAGATTTCGTACTCGGAGAGGGAGGGCAGACCCATAGATACTGTGCTCTTGCGGTATACCATGCCGCTGTCCAGCACGCCCTTCCGGCCGGTAGTGTGGAATACGCGGATGCCGGTATAGTCGTGAATCTCCTGAATATTCCACTTCTTTACGCCGCATCCGGCCATAATGTCAATCCGTCCCGCCGCCTTGGCGTAGACTTCCTTCAGAATCTCCTTACCGGCGACCACGTCGCCTGCCTGTCCGGAGGTCAGGATAGTCTTGCAGCCCAGTTCAATCGCGGTTTCCAGGGCGGCATAGGGGTCGCGGGTCATATCAAAGGCCCGGTGGAGGGTGACGTCGATGCCGCCCGCGCAGTCCATCAGACGCTTCATCTTCTCCGCGTCCAAATCGCCGTCCGGCGTCAGTACGCCGATAACCACGCCGTTGGCGCCCAGCTCACGGAAGGTCTTGATCTCCTCGCACATCTCCTCCATCTCAATATCCGTATAGAGGAAATCGCCGAAGCGGGGGCGGATGAGAACGTTAATCTTCACATCGCAGTCCCGCTGGACCTGGCGGAAGACGACAGGGGAGGGGGTGGTGCCGCCGATAGCCAGGTGGGCGCACAGCTCCAGACGGTCCGCTCCGCCGCGCGCCGCAGCCATACAGGAGGCGTGGGAATCCACGCAAGCTTCAATCAGTGGTTTGTTCATATATTTGTTCTCCTAACAAGAATACAATTTCAGGACAAAATCAGCACTTGTGACAGGCTACAAAGTGTCCGGGCTCCACTTCTTTGGTTTCCGGACGCTGCTCCAGGCACTCCTGGCCGCACTTCTTGCACCGGGCCGCAAAGGGACAGCCCTTGGGCAGATTGATGGTACTGGGAATATCGCCCTCCAGGATAATGCGCTCCTTCTGCAAGGTGGGGTCGGGAATGGGAACGGCGGAGAGCAGCGCCTCGGTATAGGGATGGACAGGATTGGCGTACAGCTTGGTTTTAGGAGCGGTCTCCACCATAAAGCCGAGATACATAACCGCGATACGGTCGGAGATCATCTCTACCACCGAGAGGTCGTGGGAGATAAATACGTACGTCAGCTTATACTCCTCCTGAAGCCTGTGGAGCAGGTTCAGCACCTGGGCCTGAATGGACACGTCCAGGGCGGAGATCGGCTCGTCAGCGATGACCAGCTTAGGATTCACCGTCAGAGCCCGGGCGATACCGATACGCTGTTTCTGTCCGCCGGAGAATTCGTGGGGGTAACGGCGGGCGTGCTTGGAGCTGAGGCCCACGATGCCCAGCAGCTCGTTGACCACCTTGGCCCGCTCCTCCGCGCTCATGTTGGTATGAACAATCAGAGGCTCCTCAATCAGCTCCGAGACCCGCATCCGGGGATTCAGGCTGCCTGCCGGGTCCTGGAAAATCATCTGCATATCCTTGCGCAGGGGACGCATCTCGTCCTGGCTGATTTTAGAAATCTCCTTGCCCTGGAACCAGACCTCGCCGCTGTCAGGAATCAACAGATGGTTGATAATCCGGCCTGTGGTACTTTTGCCGCATCCGGACTCGCCCACGATGGAAAACGTCTCGCCCTCGAACACGTCGAAGCTCACGTTGTTGACTGCGTGGACGAATTTTGTGGGTCTTCCCAGCAGGGATTTGCCCACGGGGAAGGTTTTCGATACATTCTTTAAAGAAACAATTTTATCCATTCTCAGCATCCCCCTATCCTTCCTGTTTCAGCCAGCAGCGGCACCTCTGGTCTTCGCCTACGGTGACCAGCTCAGGCTCCTGAGCGCGGCACTTCTCCGTGGCGTATTTGCACCGGGGCGCGAAGCGGCACCCGCTGGGCATGGATGCCAGATCCGGCACGCTTCCCGGAATGCTGGGCAATACCTTCACGCCGGAGCCCAGCTTGGGCACAGAGGCGATCAGACCCTGGGTGTACGGGTGGGTGGGGCTGGCGAACAGCTGCTCCACGGGGGCCTCCTCCACGATCTTGCCCGCGTACATGACGATAACCCGGGAGCACATCTCCGCCACCACGCCCAAATCGTGGGTGATGAGCAGGATGCTGGATTGGTCCTCCTTTTGCAGCTTTTTCATCAATTCCAGAATCTGCGCCTGGATGGTCACGTCCAGCGCGGTGGTGGGCTCGTCGGCGATGAGCAGCTGCGGGTCGCAGCTGAGGGCCATGGCAATCATCACGCGCTGGCTCATACCGCCGGAGAGCTGGTGGGGGTAGTTCTTCAGCACCCGGGGCGGGTCGGGGATACCCACCTTGCCCAGCATGGACGCCGCGTGCTGGCGGGCTTCCACTTTGTTCATGCTGGTATGGAGCATAATGGTCTCCATCATCTGCCGGTCAATGCGCATGGACGGGTTCAGAGCGCTCATGGGCTCCTGGAAAATCATACTCATCTTTCCGCCGCGGATTTTCCGGATTTCCGATTCAGGGGCGCTGATAAGGTCTATTCCGTCCAGCACTGCCTGACCGTTGGTGACCTTGCCGGGGGTGTCCCGCAAAAGGCGCATGATGGAGAGGCTGGTTACGCTTTTGCCGCAGCCGGATTCTCCCACCAGGCCCAGGATTTCTCCCTTATAGATTTGGAAGGAGACTTTGTCCACCGCAGTGACGCTGCTTTTCTTACTGGAAAAGAATTCAGTGCGTAACTCATCTACCTTCAGCAAAACATCTTTCTGCATATCGTTACTCCTTTTCCTATTCGCCGCATCACTTGAGCTTCGGATCCAAAGTGTCGCGCAGGCCGTCGCCGAAGAGGTTGAAGGCCAGCACGGTGATGAAAATCACCAGAGCGGGGAAATACACCATGTGGGGTGCGGTGCCCAGGTAGGTGCGGCTCTGAGAGAGCATAGCGCCCCACTCCGGGTCCGTAACATTAGCGCCGAAGCCCAGGAAGCTCAGGCCGGAACCCGCCATGATGGCCGAACCGATACGCATGGTAAAGTTGACGATCAGAGACTGAATCGTGCCGGGGAAGATGTGCAGGAACAGGATGCGTCCGTCCTTGCACCCAAGGCTGCGGGCCACCTCTACATAGAGGGAGTTTTTGACCGCGAGGGTGGCGCTGCGCATCATACGGGCAAAGCTGGGGACTGTAAAGACCGCCACGGCGATAAACACGTTAAAAATACCGGGGCCGAGGATGGCCACAATGGCGATGGCCAGCAGAATGTCCGGGAAACTGAAGAGCACGTCCGCGCCGCGCATTACCAGCATCTCAATCCAGCCGCCATAGTAACCGGCCAGGAGGCCCAGGACCGTACCCAGAGCCGCGCCCACGATAACCGAGGACAGGGCTACGCCCAGGGTGAGGGGCGCGCCGGCCAGGATACGGCTGAAAATGTCATAGCCGAAGTGGTCGGTACCGAACCAGTGCTCCGCGCTGGGGGGCGAGAGAATATTGTCATAGTCAAAAAAGTTGGGGTCATAGGGCGTGATATAGGGGCCGATAATGGCGATAATCAGCAGAAAGACCATGATGAAGAAGGCCACAACCGCAGTCTTGCGCTTCATGAACTTTTTGATAAACTCTTTGGTTTTGCTGCTTTTATCCGCCAGTATGTTTTCGTCTACATAATTTTCCTCGAAGGAAACGGTAGTCTCCTCGCGCTCGTTGGGTGTGTTCGACATAGTATCCTCCTCCTTCGGTTAGTCGTAGCGGATCTTCGGGTTGATAGCGCCATAGAGAATATCCACAACCAGGTTAATGAGAACGTACTGCAAGGCAAAGATCATCAGCAGTCCCTGAATGGTGGGATAATCCCGGAACGAAATGGAGTCCGCCAGCAGACGGCCCATGCCAGGAATGGAGAAAATGGTTTCCGTGATGACGGAGCCGGAGAGCAGACCGCCAATCTGAAGGCCAAGGATGGTTACCACCTGAATCAAGGAGTTCTTGAAAGCATGGCGGAACATGACGATTGATTCCTTCTGGCCCTTCGCCCGGGCGGTACGCACATAGTCCTCCCGCAGGGTCTCCAGCATGGAGGAACGGGAGTAGCGGGCCAGGGTGGCCATGATGCCGGTGCCCATCACCAGGGAGGGCAGGATGAAGCTCTTCCAGGAATCCAATCCCGAGGTTGGCAGCAGGTTCAGCTGGACGGAAAAGACCTGGATACCCACCAGACCAATGACGAAGCCGGGGGCGGACAGGCCGCAGATAGCCAGCAGCATTCCGGCCAGATCAATGAACGTACTTCGTTTGATGGCGCAGATGACGCCTATGACGATTCCCACGAAGGGACCCCAAATCAGTCCGGCGAACACCAGCTGAATGGTAAACTGGAACCGGGACCAAATCAGCTCGGAGACGGGGATGTTGCTCTTCAGACTCCGGCCCATGTCCCCGCGGAACAGGTCCTTCATATAGTTGAAATACTGCACGAGCAGGGGCTTATCCAACCCGAATTCCTTTCGGATGGCCTCCACCTCTTCATATGTAGCCTCCTTACAGATCGGAAGAGCGTCGTGGAGGGACAGAGGGTCCGCGGTTGTGTAGATCTC
>CAMSIF010000009.1 GCA_947058885.1 uncultured Clostridia bacterium | reverse complement strand
GAGATATCTTAGTGTGACTGGAGTTCAGACGTGTGCTCTTCCGATCTACGAGAGCCTGACAAAATAGGGTAAAAAAGCCAACCTCAACGATTCAATTTATGCTTCGGATTCACAATTTTTCTCCAGTCAAGGTCTCCTCTGTCCATACCAAGCAAAAGCATCTCCGCCGTGGCAACATTAGAGGCATAAGGAATATTATTCTGATCACACAATCTGGAAATATACTGCGACTCAGTTTCCAACGCAGAATCATTCGGGTCAACAAAGAACAACACCATATCCATCTCATTATAAGCAATTCTAGCGCCAATCTGCTGGCTCCCACCATGCCGGCAAGTCAAGAAGAGATGAACATGCAACCCGGTGGCCTCAGCCACCATGCGCCCAGTGGTACTCGTGGCGCAAAGATTGTGCCGGGACAAAATACCGGCATAGGCGGAGCAGAACTGGACCATCAGGTCCTTCTTATTGTCGTGGGACATCAGAGCAATATACATGGCATCTCGTTTCCTTTCCGTTTCCTTTGATGTCTCTCTGCTGCTGACGGCTACATGGAGTCATCTGATTTTCATAAGAGGTGTCCGCCGGCCATCAATTCGCCTTGCAATATTGCGGTATGCCCTGGCGGCACAGTCGTTCCCACTCAATAGCAGCGGCTCCCCCCTTCCCGCGTACAACGGCATTGTCTCATCCTCCGGAATCACCCCCAACAGAGGCAGCCCCGCAGCATCAATCGCGTCGTCAATCGTCTGATGCAAAGACTTCAACAACTTCTTCCGACACCTGTTGACCACTAAATGTACCCGATCCCTCGGCAGCCTGTCCAACTCCATCGCCGTACGCTGAGCATCCCGCAGACTGCTCTCCTCCGTCGTGGTTACCACCACAACCCTGTCCGCCCCGCTTACCGCCAGCCGGAATCCACTATCCAATCCCGCCGGCGCATCCACAAGGCAATAATCAAACTTCTCCTCAATCACAGGAAACAGCTCCCGAAATTCCTCCGGGTCAATCCCTCCTACGCCAATCCTCGCTGGCGCAGTCAACAAAAACAGCCGTTTCTGCTGCGGATGCGGCGCCGCCGCCTCTTCCAGAGAACAGCTCCCCGCCAGAACATCAGTAAAATCCATCATCGCCTGGTCTGTCATAGCCATCGCAATATCCAGATTCCTCAGTCCTACGTCGCAGTCCAAGCACAGAGTAGAGTACCCCAACTGCGCCAACGCCATACCCACATTCGCCGTAAACGAAGTTTTCCCCGTGCCGCCCTTTCCTGAGACGACGGCAATTGTTTCTCCCACAGGGATACCCTCCTCTCTATTTGGGCATTCATACTTTTTCTTGAAAGAAAAAGTATCAAAAAGAACTTTAATCGCGCTTCGCGCCCTAGCCTAATGGCTGCTTCTTTATTTGCGCAAATCTTCTCGGATACTTCTTCGGGGTAGGGGAGACCTTCTCCACACACACCACACGATGCACCACATCAGTGACCGGAATGGTATAATCCCTCACCCAACCAATCTTACCGCCCAGAACCTCCAAGGCTCCTTCCGCCCTCCGGACCTCCTCTTCTGAATGGCTGGACTTCATCGCCAAAAACCTTCCGCCTACCCTCACCAGCGGCAAACATAACTCGCACAACACCGGCAAATCCGCCACCGCCCTGCTCACCGCACAATCAAAAACCTCCCGACGCTCCCCAGCAAACTCTTCCGCTCTCGCCTGCACGCACTCCACATTCTCCAATCCCAGCTCACCGCAGGCCTCCCGCAAAAACCCAACCCGCTTTCCCAAGCTGTCCAGCAGCGTGAACTTAGCCTCTGGCAGAGCCGCCGCCAACGGTATCCCAGGAAATCCAGCCCCAGTTCCCACATCTACCACGCGCTCATCCTTCAGCCATGCTGTCAAAGCCAAACTATCCAGCAGGTGCAGCGCAGCCACGTCCTTCGGTTCCGTAATTGCAGTCAAATTCATGACCTGGTTCTTCTCCAGTAACATCCCCGCAAACAGCTCCAGTTGTGGAACCAAACCAGTATCAAGGCCCAGGGCGGGGAGGCCCTTATATAGGGTCTCCCTCATCCCTTCTCCTTCAACAGGTCCCGTATCTCCGTCAGAAGCTTCTCTTCATTGGAGGGTTCCGGCGGCACAGGAGGCTTAACCGGTTCTTCGGTTTTCTTCCGCGCAACCCGGTTTACGGCCTTTACCATACAGAAAACAACAAACGCCAAAATCAGGAAATTGATAACCGCCTGAATAAAATTGCCATAGGTAATGACAGCCGGCCCAACCTGCACAGCTAAATCCGCAAAGCTGGCCTCGCTGACAAAAATACCAACAACAGGCATAATAATATCGTTAATAAGGGAGTTGGTGATGGAACTGAACGCGCCGCCCACAATAACGCCCACGGCCAAATCCATCACATTTCCCCGCATAGCGAAGGCCTTAAACTCCTCCAAAAACTTCTTCATAACACAGCTTCCTTATCTTTTGTGCAGTCTTTTACGCCTCTTCAGACACTTCCAGGGCCTCTGGCGGCTCAGGAGCTTCCGGTGCTTCCGGCACTTCTGGAGCCTCCGGAGGCTCGGGGGCCTCTGGCGGTTCGGGCATCTCTATATTTTCCTCCATAGAGACGCTGTCATCCACTTTGACTGCCTCGCCGTCCTGGCGGGGGGAGTACTCCACAGTCAACTCATCGCTGAACAGGGGAGCCTCTTCCTCGTCCTTCCCAAAGGACAAAAATTTGATGGTAATGTCATCCTTATCTCCGCTGGGGCTGGGCTTTTTAGATGCCTTCCACAGCAGAGCTTTTACCGTCCGCTCGCCTGTTTCCTCATTTTTTTCCACCTGGTAGGGAGTAAAACCGGCAATCAAAGCGGCGGCGCCCAAAACCTTCAGGAACTTTTTCATAGCAGCGATCTCCTTCTTCATATAAATTAGCGCAGTACGCTTAACGCTTGGGGGTCAGGATTTCCTTTCCGCCCATATAGGGCCTCAACGCTGCGGGTACCCGAACGCTCCCGTCCTCCTGTAAATTATTTTCCAGAAAAGCGATAAGCATTCTAGGCGGCGCTACAACAGTATTATTCAATGTATGGGGCAAATAATTCTTGCCATTCTCACCCTTTACCCGGATTTTCAATCTCCTGGCCTGGGCATCGCCCATATTAGAGCAGGAACAGACCTCAAAATATTTTTTCTGTCTGGGGGACCAGGCCTCAATATCGCAGCTTTTAACCTTCAAGTCCGCTAAATCTCCGGAACAGCACTCCAATTGCCGGACAGGAATATCCAGGCTTCTGAACAGCTCCACGCTGAACCGCCACATCTTCTCGTACCAGTCCATGGCCTCCTCGCCCTTACAGACGACAACCATCTCCTGTTTTTCAAACTGATGGATACGGTAAACGCCCCGCTCCTCAATTCCATGCGCTCCTTTTTCCTTACGGAAGCAGGGCGAATAAGAAGTCAGCGTCTGGGGCAGTGTTTCCTCCGGCAGAATCTGGTCAATAAACTTACCAATCATGGAGTGCTCGCTGGTACCGATAAGATACAGGTCCTCGCCTTCGATTTTATACATCATGGCATCCATATCGGTCTGGCTCATGACGCCCTCCACAACCGCTCCATGAATCATAAACGGCGGAATGCAGAAGGTAAATCCCTTTTCAATCATAAAATCCCGGGCATAAGCCAGCACAGCCTCGTGAAGTCTTGCCATATCGCCCATCAGGTAGTAGAACCCATTTCCGGACACTCTTCCGGCGGCTTCCATATCAATTCCGTCGAACCGCTCCATAATTTCAGTGTGGTAGGGGATATCAAAATCCGGTTCCGCCGGCTCTCCGAACCGTCCCACCTCCACATTTGCGCTGTCGTCCGGGCCAATAGGCACAGAGGGGTCAATAATATTGGGGATTTGCAGCATAATTTTACGAATCTGCTCCTCAAACGCTCCCTCCTGGGCCTCCAGCTCCGCCAAACGCTCGGCGTTAGCCTTTACCCGGGCCTTGACCTTTTCTGCCTCTTCCAATTTAGAGGGATCTTTTTTCGCCTGTCCCATGAGCATACCTATCTGTTTGCTGAGGTCATTTCTCTGGGCGCGCAGTTCGCTGGCCTCGGTAATAGCGGCGCGGTTTTTCCCGTCCAGCTCCAATACCTGTTCTACCAGAGGCAGCTTGGCCTCCTGAAATTTCTTTTTTATATTTTCTCTCACAGCTTCCGGGTTTTCCCGGATAAACCTGATATCCAGCATATATGCCTCCTGTTGAAATTTTCCAAAAAGGATGTTTCACGTGAAACATTTATTTCCCAATTCCCTCCAACACTTCCAGGAGGTTGTTAAGGTCGTCCACGCCGTAGTATTCAATCTCAATTTTTCCCCGTTTTTTTCCGTGGGAGATGCGGCAGGCTCTGCCAAGCCGGTCAGATAAAGATTTTTCGGCCTCCGCCACATAATCCACCGCCGCAGGCTTTTTTTCCTCGTCCTTACCAGTTTTTTCTTCGTCTCTGGCCTGCAGCTGTTTCACCAGCTGTTCCGTCTGCCGGACGTTCAGCCCGGACTGCACCACAATTTTCACTGCTTCCGCCCGCAGGGCAGGGGAGAGGGGCAGAACAGCCCTGGCGTGCCCTGCGGAAAGCTTCCCTTCGGCCACCATATCTTGCAGCGGCGCCGCCAAATCCAAGAGCCGCATAGCGTTGGTTACCGCGCTGCGGGATTTTCCTACCCGGGCGGCGGCTTGTTCCTGCGTCATACCGTAAGCCTGTACCAAAATTCGATAGCCTTCGGCCTCTTCCATCGGGTTAAGGTCCTCCCGCTGGAGGTTTTCAATCATCGCCAGCTCCATGGCCTTCTGGTCGTCGGCCTCAATGACCACAGCGGGGATTTCCGTTAAACCGGCCAGCCGTGCCGCCCGCCAGCGGCGCTCCCCGGCAATAATCTGGTAGTAACCGGAAGACAGCCGCCGCACCGTCAACGGCTGAATAACGCCATGCTGGCGAATGGAGTCCGCTAACTCCTCCAGCTTTTGCTGATCAAAGCTCTTTCTAGGCTGGCCGCGAAAATTTTCAATCTGAGAAATAGGCAGGGTGGAAGCGGGGGCAGAAAAATCGGCGGAGAAATCGTCTCCCAGCAGTGCGCCCAAACCCTTTGCCAAGCCTTTTTCTTTTGCCATAGAGGATTCTCCTTTGCTCTGAAGTCCTAGACGGACGCCAAACCCGCCTTTGCGCCGCACTGGTTATAGATTACCGCATAACGCCGCAAAATACACAAATCATACCAATCATCTCATAATTTTTATGGGTACAGGAAAGGAGTATTCTTTCCATAAAGTTCCGTTTCCATCTGCGAGGCCAACGTTTCTAGCTAGAAAAACAAATACTATTTTTTGTTTTTTCGCAGAAACTCCTCAGCCAGCTTCGCGTAGGCCTCGTTCCCTCGGGAAGCCCGGTCATAGGCGCTGATTGGTTTTCCGTGACTGGGGGCCTCGCTGAGGCGTACATTCCGGGGAATCACCGTGGCGTACACCTTCCCAGGGAAGAACCTTTTGACCTCCTCCGCCACCTGTAAAGCCAGATTGGTTCTGCTGTCGAACATGGTCATAAGCACGCCCTCCAGCTCCAGCTTCTTATTCAGGGACCGCCGCACGGCGCGGATGGTATACATCAAATCGCTGAGACCTTCCAGGGCAAAATATTCGCTCTGCACCGGCACCAACGCGCTGTCCGCGGCACAGAGGCCGTTGAGCGTCAGCAGCTCCAGGGAAGGCGGGCAGTCCACGAATATGTAATCATAATCCGGCGAAAGCTCTTCCAAAGCTTTTCGCAGCAGATGTTCCCGGTTGTCCAGGCCAACCATTTCCACGCCGGCTCCCGCCAGTCCTTTAGAAGAGGGCAGCACATCGCCGTATCGGGTAGAGACCACCCGTTTTCGCGGTTCCACATGGTTGAGCAGCACGTCATAAACCCCCAGAGATAAGGCCTTATCCACACCCATACCGGAGGTCGCGTTTGCCTGGGGGTCGAAGTCGCACAGCAGGACTTTCAAGCCCTTTTCCCGCAAAGCGGCAGTCAAATTGATACAGGTTGTGGTTTTTCCCACGCCGCCCTTTTGATTGACAACTGTCACGATTTTTGCCACAGGTACACCTCCCTAAAGGACACAGGAGGGTCAATTGGAGCTCCCGTATCCATTTTTTTAGCTGTACTGTATAGTATAACACAAAGCCGCCGCATTTCAACAGGAAATTAGGAAAAATTTTGCACAAATTATTCAACCAGAGCATAAAAACAACAAAAACAGGGCAATGTTTCACGTGAAACATTGCCCTGCATACGGCCTCAGGTAGTATTTGACAGCAGCACTCCGCCAAAAGGGGGGAGGGAGAGCTTTATTTGCCCGTCCAGAACGGCCAACCGTTGTCCGCCCAAGATGTCTGCGGCGAAACCGCCAGACCACGGGATAGAAAGCTCCACTGCATTTTTTCCAGCATTTAGAACAGCGGCGGAGGTCTCGCCGCTCCAGTCACGGGCAAAAGCCAGAACCGGTCCCTCCGCGTGAAGCCAGCGAAGCGTACCCTTTTGCAAAGAAGCGCGGGATGCCCGGATTTTCCCTAAAATCCGGTAATACTCCAGCAATTCCTGGTCCTCACGCCCCCAGGGGTAAGTCCCTCGGTTCATGGGGTCCTCATAGCCCTCCATGCCTGCCTCATCTCCATAGAAAACTGTGGGAGAACCAGGAAAGGCGTAGAGCAGAAGAACGCCCAGCTTCAAAAGACTTTTTCCGTGTTCCCGCTCCTCATGGGTCATACGGTAGGCGGCTCGCTCCCTGCGGGTCTCCGGCGCAGGACGGGGACCGCCAAGAAGTGTCAAAGCACGGGAAGTATCGTGGGTAGTCAGCATATTCATACCGTTATAAAAGGCAGCCGGAGGATAATTCTCCCGGATAGTCTCCATAGCTTCCATAAAATCCCGCGCGGTGTAAGGCTGTTCCTCACCATTAAAGCCTTGCAGGTAGCTCAGCGCGGCTACCCGAAAAGGATAGTTCATTAAACCGTGGGTCTCCCGGCCCAAAAGATACTTTCTGCGTTTGCTGTAGGAGATTTTATTACTGCCGTCCTCCCAAACCTCGCCAAGAAGAAAACTATCCGGTTTTTCTTCCATCATAGCCCTACGAATACGGGCAATAAATTCATCCGGAAGCTCGTCGGCCACATCCAATCTCCAGGCATCCGCGCCCGCCCGAAGCCACCGGCGAATAACAGAATTATGCCCCTCAATGATAAACTGAACATACTCCGGGTTTTCCTCATTAACTGCGGGAAGGGTCTTTATGCCCCACCAGGCGTCATATTCTTCCGGCCAGGATTGGAAGGTATACCAGGAATAATACGGACTGTCCTGACTTTGAGCCGCGCCGGGGGAGGGATAGGCCCCGGCGGCGTTAAAATAGCGGCTGTTGCTGCCCGTATGGTTAAACACGCCGTCCAGCATCACCCGGATACCCCGTTTTTTTGCCTCGGCGCAGAGACGGCAGAAGTCCTCTTCCGTACCCAGCATAGGATCAATTTTTTCGTAATCTCCCGTGTTATACCGGTGGTTGCTCTCAGATTCAAAAATGGGACAAAGATATAATGTCGACACACTCAGCCCCTTCAAATAATCCAGCTTCTCCGTAATTCCCGCCAAGGTGCCGCCAAAGAAATCCCTGCCAGGCAAGCCTTCCTGGTCCTCCGGCAGCTCCATCGCTTCGTCCCAGTTCTGATGGATACGGCGGTTTCCCAGCAGGCCAGCAGATTCCGGCAGGCCAGTCCGGCGAAACCGGTCCGGGAAAATTTGATATGTCACTCCGCTGCCAAACCAGTCCGGCGTAGGAAGGGAAGCGTCGTAGACTGTCAGCTGCCAATTGAGACCGCCGTTGTCCAGCAGCAAAACAGAGCCGCCGGCACGGGAAAACCGAAAACTGTACCAAATCAATTCCGGCTGTGCGGGAGCCTCGTACTCGCAGGAAAACAGAAAGCAATCCCCCTCCGCCCCGGCAGGGTGGAGGGGAACTTCCTCATGCCGCCCCTCAAACTCCCGGAATATCAGGAGAACGCAGGACGTGAAACCTTCCGCCGCTGAAGGGCGGACGGTAAAGCTGAGTTTTGTATTGCATGGGACCGCGCCAAAGGGAGCCTTATATCGAGGGTCCCTGGAGTCAAAAACTGGAATCTGCATAGACAAGGGTCTCCTTTTTCTTGTTTCCAATGTTTCACGTGAAACATTGACATAAGATAACTGGAAAAAACATACAAACCATGCCATCAGGGAAGAAGCGTACCCTCTGGCACCATCATCGCGCCGATATCGCTGTCGGAGAAATAGGCGTTAAGAATCTCTACAGCCGTAGACGCCACCGCCGCGCCGCTGCCGCCCTTTTCAATCACTACCGCTACCGCGATTTCAGGTTCCTCAAAGGGGGCGAAGCAGACAAATACGCCGTTGGTGTTGCTGTCGCCCAGCTGCGCACTGCCCGTCTTGGCCCCGGCGGTTACTACGCAATCGGCAAAGTACTTGGAAATACTGCCCTTGGAGGCCAGTTCGCCCATACCCTTTTTTACCGCCTCCAAGGTCTCTTCTGTCATATTTACCGTAGCCAGCACCTCAGGCTCGTAATCCAATACCGTCTCGCTTCCGTCATAGGAAATGACATTGTTGAGAAGATGAGCACCGTAACGCTCTCCGCCGCGAACCAAGGTAGCAATATAATTGGCAAGCTGGAGGGGGGTGAAGGAGCTGTCGCCCTGCCCAATAGCCGCCTGAATTGTGTTGCCTCCCACCCAGGGTACTCCCTGAGATTGGGAATACTCCGGGCTGGCCATTACTCCAGTGTTTTCCCAGATTTCCACACCTGTAGGCTGGCCCAGGCCGAAAGCCGCCGCATACTCGCCCATTACATCAATAGTCATCAGGCGGCCCACTTCATAGAAAAAGTAGTTGCAGCTATGGAAAATCGCCTGGGAAACGTTAATCCGGCCATGACATGGGACAGTACGCCGCCAGCACCAAGGCTGATAACCCGGCCAGTAGGTGTATTTGCCCAAAGCGTTGATGGTAGATGTGGTGGTGATAACTCCGCTGCCCACCGCCGCCACCGCCGTACAGGGCTTGAAGGTAGAACCGGGAGCGTAGGCGCCAGTCAAAGCCCGGTTGGTAAAGGGATGGCCCGGATTCTCCGCCAATTCCGTGTAATTTTCCAGATAGGTGCGCTGGCTGTATGTCGGATAATTGGCCAGCGCAAGAATACCACCATCCGCCACGCTGACTACCGCCGCTGCGGAACCACGGTCCTCAATGCCGTCCTCTTCAATCATGGTCTGGGTGGACTGGGCCAGAATCTTTTCCACCTTCTCCTGGAAATCAATGTCAATCGTCAGGGACACCGTATCCCCAGGCCTCGGCTCAATGGAATAGAGCTCACTGGTAATCTTTCCATTACGGTCCGTGGTAATAAGCCGCTTTCCCTCCAGGCCGCAGAGGTATTTCTCAAACGCCTTTTCCACACCATCCTTGCCAACCTTATCGTCTGGCTGGTAGTAGTGAATGCTGGAAGTATCCTGGCCTGCCGCCTGGGCGGCGGCATAGGGAGCGTTCAGTTCATCCCGCTCCTCCTTGGTGTCTATGGCGGCTACACGGCCTAAAATATGGGCGGCGTAATCTGTGTTGTACTGGCGGACCGTTTTAATACCTACCGATACGCCATCAAAATTGCCGTCGTGAAGGATAGAAATAACTTCTACAGGTACATCCTTTGCAAATTCATAAGGAATATTTACTGTGTTTGGCTTCGGCAGAGTTCGGAGAGACAACTCATAGAGCACACCCATAGCCAACCGGGCTTCCTCATCAGTAAAATCCTCTGGAATATCAAAATCCTTCCGCATCAGCTGGAACAACAGATTAGCGGAGAGAGGACGGGAGGATACTTGCAGTTCTTCCTTCAGCTTCTCTGTCATGAGGGGAAACGCGGTGGTCTCCGTCAGCTCTGTCTCCGACCAGCCCCGGTCAGCAAGATACCGTTGTAGATATGTGCGTTCTCTGCTCTGAACTGAAGAAAGGGTGTAGGAGAAAGGCTTTTCTGTAGAGAGGGGGAGGCCGTCCGTCCAGGTAACGCCGTACTCCTGACATAGCTTCAGGAGACGGAGAACCGCGCAGGCTATGGTCTGCTTCTGACTGACATCCGGATCCGAACTGGCCGGAACCTCTTTGGGGTCAAAATTAACGCAATAGGTTTCTTCGTTGGAAACCAGTATTTTGCCGTTGCGGTCTGTGATAATGCCCCGGGACGTCTCAACCGTCTGGGTAGTCGTAACCTGGGTGTTGGATTTCGCGAGATAATCCTTGCCATGGACTACCTGAGCGTTGTAAAGAATACAGATGAAACCAAACAGACAGGCCAGAAACGCCACGACCAAAATATTTGAACGCAGATGAAAACGTTTTCTATCTTCCATAGGCGACTCCTTTCTCAGCAAATAATCTCTTTAGTAATCCACCGCGCAGCGTTTATGAATTGTCCCATAGATTGGGAGAACTATGACGGCAAAAGGAAGGGTGGCGAGAGATTCTATCAAGGCTATCCACGCCATAAGCTCCAGATATCCGCCGCCGGAAAGAAGACCAATAAAAATACGGAGGCATCCTGTCAGAGCCAGGGAAAGGGCGGATACCAAAATACCGCAGAGGAAACCAGGAGAGAGTAAATCCTCCGCAACCCGGGACGAGAGCAGGGCGGAAAGCGTAAAGGCAATGGTAAAAAAGCCCTTAAACGGGGAGGGGATCAGAAGGTCGCATACAAGGCCGAAAATCAAGGAAAAAACAGGACCCCGGCGGCCGCCTTCATACATGGACACCACAGCGGGCAGCATGGGATAGAGAAACGGGATAACTCCCATAATTTCAATCTGGTTGAGCAGTAAGGCCTGAAAGGCCATCATAAAAAGCGTTGCCAGACTGTAAATAACCCACTTAAATACAATATAACTTTTTGGCATCACAGGCCATGCACTCCTTCCGCCGGCGGTTTGTCACTCGACTATGTCGAAACTGGTAACTACAAATACTTGTGTCAGGGATTCGATATCCGCAGAGGGACGCACTACCGCAACCTGGTCCAGGCCGTCGTCACTGGCGCGGACTTCCTCTACCGAGCCAATGACGACCTGAGAGGGGTAGTAGCCGCCAAGGCCGGAGGTCATGACGAGATCGCCGGAAACCAGGTCTGGAGTTGTACCCAAATAGGAGAGCGTCAGACGGCCTTCGCTCATAAGAGCAAAATCGCCTTGGGCCAGCGCGCTGGCTCCACTGCGGAAAATCATGGCTCCAATAGAGGAGGAACTGTCCAGAATTGTGCGGACAGTAGCCCAGTTAAGACCGGCTTCAGTGACGACGCCTACCAAATAGCCAGCCTCGGTAATAACGCAGTCGCCGGTCTCAATGTCCTGGGAGGTACCCTTGCTGATTGTCAACATGCTGGACCAATTGGAGGCGTCCTGTTCCAAAACACGGGCGGATTCCAGGTGCAGGTCACGGCGCTGTTCGCGGAGTTCGGCCAGGTCCCGGAGGCGGGCGTTTTCGTCGCTGTCGGCCTTTGCTTGGCGGACTTCCTCTTCCATCTCCGCGATTTGGAGTTTGAGGCGTTCGTTTTCTTCCTTGAGGGCGTCGAAATCGGACATATAGGCGAGACAGCCGTCAATGGTGTTGGTGATGGTGGAGGAGACGGAACGGAAGGGGGTTGCGATGACTCCGGCGATATCGGGCAAAATGGAGGAATTGGTAGATAGATATGTCATGATGCTAAGCAGGACGGCGATGGCCGCCGCTATGGATAGCAGCATAATAGCGAATTTGTCGGTCTGCTTCACTCGACCGCCTCCTTTTCAATCGTTACCGGGCGGTAAGGTTGGATAAAATCATTCCTGGTAGCGAGATTAAAGTTCTTTTTGTTTCTTTTTCTTTCAAGAAAAAGAAAAGAAATCCATTCCAAAGCTGGAAAGCATTTGTCCAAGCAAATGCAAGGGGAGTCCCATAACATTAAAATAATCGCCGCTGATGCCGGTAACAAAAAGGGCCGCCTTACCTTGAACGCCATAGGCTCCTGCCTTATCCATCGGCTCCCCGGTACGGATATACGACCACTTTTCCGCATCTGTCAGAGAGCGGAACGTAACGCCTGTCATATCTGAGCAGGTTTCCATGCGGCTGCCCTGGAGAACCGTGATCCCCGTAATGACCTCATGGGTCCGGCCAGAAAGGGAAGTAAGCATAGAATAAGCTTCCTGTTCGCTGTGAGGTTTCCCAAGGCGAAGCGAATCCAGAAATACCATCGTATCAGCAGCGATGATAAGAGCCTCGGAATCTCCGGCAAGACGGGATGCCGCTTCCGCTTTCTTGCGGGAAATGGAGCGGACAATTTCGGCAGGAGGGAGAGAAGGTTCATAGCTTTCGTCCGCCTGCGGTACCAGAATTTCGTAACCAGTCAGACCAATCTGGTCCAACAGCTGGCGGCGGCGGGGAGACTGAGATGCTAGTATAATACGAGACATAGGTGGTTTCCTCATATTTTTCTTCGGTAGTCATTCTTTTTTCTTATAAGAAAAAAGAATCAAAAAAGAATTTTAATCGCGCTCCTTTGTCAGCGGCCTGTAGAACCTAAACCGCCTTCTCCTCTCTCACTCTCAGGCAGTTCCGATACGACTTCAATCTCATGACGCGTTACCGGCACTATCATCAGCTGCGCAATCCGGTCCCCAGGCTGAATGGTATAAGGCTCCTTATTTAAATTGTGCAGGCCAACCCCTATGGGCCCCCGATAATCGCTGTCAATTACCCCAATTCCATTACTGAGCGTTATTCCATTACGTATGCCCATACTGCTGCGCACCGCTACAATCCCTACATGATTCTCCATAATCGCCACTGCGATACCTGTAGGCACCAACACCCGGCTTCCGCCCGGTATAGTCAACGGCTTATCTATACAAGCGTGAAGGTCCAACGCGGCCGCGCCGGGCGTAGCGTAATAGGGCAGAGGGATTTCCTTGCCTATTTTAGGGGAGAGAGGCTTGATTTTTAATTTCATTTGATCTTTCCTTTTACTATATGTCTTTTTCTTCTGTTGTTATACCAACTGTGTTCATTCTACACCCCGGTAGAATAACCCACGCGTAAAATTCTCTGGCTTATTGGTACTACTCTTTTCATACTGTTCTAAAATACTGCTGCATTCTTCCGGCGTTTCCGTGGTAAATCTCAAAAGGGCGTATTGAAGACCACTGCGCCGGTATTCCGGTTTATCCGCCAGATATAATATCCGGCTGTTCTCTATTTCACTGCGGCATCCAAACGCAGGCAGAATCGGAAAGGCTTCCCCACGGCGGTCCGTAAGTATGTGCGAATACCGGCAGGAACCCTTCAAACTCTCTGCGGAGCATCCCTTCTGCGCGTTGGATATAAGACAGTTCTCCGTTATCATAAGAGGAAGGCGCCCATATACAATTGCCTCGCATGGAAGCGGCTTTTTCAGGTCGCGTATTTGCTCGTACCGGAGCTCAAAGGAGAGTGCCGCGCTTTTGAACCCCCATGATTCCAATTCGTATAAAGTACGGCTGTTAAATACATTCAAGCCGTATCCGCCGCGCAGAGGGAGACGTACTTTTTCCCCCATACCAAGCTGTGCGAGATTCTGAACGGCAAGGGATACGCATCCCTTTTCCTTCGCCGCTGACAATAAGCGCAGGAGTTCCCTTTCCTCGCTGTCCTTACAGATACGAGGAAGCAAGGCGCAGTATTCCGCCGGACCTTGCAGCTGAGGGAAATCCTCAATCCGTTCTATAGGAAGATAGATGATGGAAGCATGGTTTGCCAAATATTCCGTCAACTGACTGGCGGCGGTAAGAGATACCGTAAACTGAAGTTGGGACGGCTGAAAGCCGTTTTCCGGCAAATCAGGAACAGCAAACTCTCTTCTCTCCGGAACGCGGACGCTGAAATCTGTCAACCGCTCCAAAGCATCCCGGCGGAGAGTGTTCACCGCGCTGGCCGGCAGAGAAAGATTTTCTCCAAGCGTAAGCTCTACCCGCTCCGGCCGGAAAACCGTACCGCCCGTTTTAGAAAGGCGGGATTTTACTTCCTCCGGCTCCAAAGGACGGTTCCGGGCAGGCTCCGGCACAGGACCGGTAACATGTGCGGTCAAACCGCCAGGACCGGATACCGTAACCTCAGACAGATGAGAAGCTGTAATTTTTGCTGAAATTATAACAGGAACTGTTCGGAGATCCTCCCGGCTATAGGCCGCTTTCGCAGAACGGAACAACTCCTCCGGGTTAGGCGCGTTCTCCGGACGCGTCCCAAACATATGAGGTCCTAACCGGCCCTCCCAGTAGCCTTCCGTAAAACCTTCTCTGGAAAACGCCTGGCTCAGCTGGTCCAGCTCCTCCGGCGTGGGAGGACGGTTTTCCCTCAGCAAAGCGGCGTAGATACGCGTGATAACCGCCACGTATTCCGGACGCTTCATGCGGCCCTCCAGCTTCAATATGGATACGCCCATGTCCTCCAGCTCTTGAAGATGACCGGAAAGATTAGCATCCTTTAGGCTTAAGGGATAACCCTGTTTTCCATCATCCACCCGGTAGGGAAGACGGCAGGGTTGGGCGCAAAGCCCCCGGTTGCCGCTGCGGCCCCCAATCAGTGCGCTCATGGAGCATTGACCAGAATAACACATACAAAGAGCCCCGTGTGCGAAAACCTCAATTTTGATAGGACTGCGGCGGCAGATATAGACTATATCCTCTTTTGACAGCTCCCGGCTTAACACCACACAATCCATACCAAGAGAAGCCGCCCGCTCTACTCCGCTCAGGGAGTGAACGGTCATCTGCGTGCTTCCGTGGAGCGGCAGGTCCGGAACAATGGACCGGGCCAAAGCCGTCAGTCCCCAATCCTGAACGATGGCGCCGTCCGCGCCGCTGGCGCTGGCGAGACGCAGAAGCCTTTCAGCCGCCGGTAATTCCCGGTCAGTTAAAAGCGTATTGACCGTCACGTATACCTTTACGCCCCGCAGGTGGCAGTACCGCACCGCATCGGGAAATTCTTCATCCGCAAAATTTTTCGCGCCCCGGCGGGCGTTGCAGCTGCTCAGCCCCAGATATACCGCGTCCGCGCCGTTCTGAACCGCCGCTGCCATGGCTTCCCAATGGCCGGCGGGAGATAAAAGCTCCATAATCCGTTACTTCTGCTTCTGCTGCTGAAGCTTAAACAGCTCCCGCCTGCATTCGCTAAGCTCTGATTTCGCCTTATTTACATCGTCCAGGTAGCCTTTGAGCTGGCTGCGAAGATTCTCAGCGGTACTCTGCTGCTTAAGCAGCTCGTCCGCCAGGTTTGCCGCCACAAGCACCGCCGCGTCCATACGGCTGACCCGGCCAGAGGACATGATTTCGCTGATCCGTACATCTACCAGCGCCGCTACCTTCTGCATATAGGCTGGACTCTCCTCTGCCATAAGCGTATAGTCTTCTCCGCATATGGTGACGGTAATGCGGTTTGCCATTTCTTCTCCTCCTCTTTCTGTTCAGTAGACGTTTGATAATATTCCATAGTGAAGTATAACAGATTCTACAGGAAAAGCAATCCGGAATCTATGAATGAAAGGTGAATTCTTTCCAGAACAAGGCGAAAATCCCGCCGCCGTCCCTTCCATAGACGGGAGATGGAGAATTCTGCCCCCTCTTTACGTCTTATTATTAGAATAAGTGTCTGTTGCAATTAATTGCCTTTTTTGGTATACTATAATCGAATTATTAGAAATTGTTTGTCCCCCACCATTAAGAGAGAAAGGAAGCTGCCCTATGCAATCTGTTTCCGATATCTGGTCCATGATTTTGACCAGACTGCGGGAGGATCTGTCAGAGACCACCATAAAAACCTGGTTCGACGAAACCACAGTGGTCGCGCTGGAGGGGAACACACTGGTGCTCCACTGCTCGAATAGTTTTAAACGCACCAATATCCAGGACCGCTTCCTCCCCAACATCGAGGCGGGACTCAAGGATATCTTCTCCGCGGACATCTCCGTCCGTCTCCTGGACGACAACATGCTCCGGCAATACCAGAATAAGGAGGAGCAAAAACCTACGTCCCTTATGGAGAGCGGAGAATTTACCTTTGATACCTTCGTTATCGGTCCCTCCAACCGGCTGGCCTGCTCCGCCGCGCGAGCCGTAGCCGACGCGCCGGGCCAGCACTACAATCCGCTGTTCATCTATGGAGACTCCGGGCTCGGTAAAACCCATCTTCTCTACGCTATCGCTCACGTTATCCGAAATAACAGCCCTAATTTCAGAATTCTTTATATCAAAGGCGATGAATTCATCAACGACTTCATTGAGTCCGTCCGGTCCGGCAAAGCAGGAGATTTCAGAACCAAATACCGTGAAGCCGACCTCATGCTGGTGGACGATATTCAATTTGTCGCCGGAAAGGTGGAAACGCAAAACGAGTTCTTCCACACTTTTAATACCCTCTACGAGAGTAAAAAACAGATTGTATTAACATCCGACCGGCCGCCCCATGAGATGGCGCAGCTGGACGACCGCCTCAGAACCAGATTTGAATGGGGTCTGATGGCTGACGTTCAGCCTCCCGCTCTGGAAACAAGGGTCGCTATTCTGAAAAATAAAGCCGCGCAGCTTGGATTTATTCTCTCTGATGAAATTGCCCACTACATCGCCAACAAAATTACCGCCAACGTCCGGCAGCTTGAGGGAACCGTCAAAAAAATCAAGGCCTACAAAGACTTGGACGGGATAGATATCAACCGGGAGACCGTGGACCGCGCTATCCAGGATATGAGCAGGTCCAGCGAATTCATCATCACTCCAGAGGGAATTATCCGGGAGGTCTGCCGCTACTTCCGAATCGAGGAGGAGCAGATTAAGGGACAATCCCGCAGCAGGGACTGCCTGAACGCCAGACAAATCGCTATGTACCTTATCCGCAGAATGACCAGCCTCTCTCTGGACGATACCGGCAGAATCTTCGGCGGCAGAGATCACTCCACCGTATATAACTCCGTTGGGAAGGTGGAGAAGAAAATGAAAACAGACTCCAATTTCTCCGGCACCGTAAAGGCGATTATTACAAACATCAATTCCAGCAAATAGTCAACCATCAGCGTCCCTACAGTTTTAAACATTTTCCCCGACGTTTTCCACAATTTTAACAAAAATCTTCCCACATAACCTGTGGATAAATTTGGCGGCCTGACAGGCAGTGGAAAACCGTGGATAAACAGAGATATTTTCCACATATGGATGTTTATTCATTTTTCCTGTAAAATCAAGGGACTTCTCCCTTTATCCACATTTTTTCGCCCTACTACCCCCACTACTGAAAATATAAAGCTTATGCTCTTCTGCTCCGTTTTATTCCAACCTCATCTGAAAAACCGGAAAGGACATCTCATCATGAAATTCTCTTGCGAAAAAGCTCTCCTGCAAGCCGCTATCAATACCACCTCCCGCGCTGTCGCGGCAAAAAGCTCTATCCCGGCTTTAGAAGGCATCCTCCTGCAAGCCGGTAATGCCCTGACCATCTCCGGCTACAATATGAATACCGGCATCCGCACAGAAATCGAAGCCGAAATCACGGAACCCGGCGACCTCGTCCTGTCCGCGCGGCTCTTCGGCGATATGATCCGCCGCCTGCCGGACGACGTGGTAGTATTCTCCTGTGGTGACGGACTAAATGTTACCTTAACCTGCGGCGACGCCGCCTACAATATTCAGGCTCTTTCCGCCAGCGACTACCCCGAACTGCCGGAAGTGGAGGACGAATTTTCTGTACAAATTCAGCAAAATATCCTTCGGGCAATGATTTCAGAAACATCCTTCGCTGTCTCTATGGACGAAACCAGGCCCATCCATACCGGTTCCCTGTTTGAAATCGGTGAAAACGCTTTAACAGTCGTGAGCGTAGACGGCTTCCGGCTTGCGCTGCGCCGGGAACCTCTGGAGGGAGCTGCATCCGGGTCGTTCCGGTTTGTCGCGCCGGGAAACGCCCTCAACGAGGTAGAAAAAATCTGTGAGGACGTAGACGAACCCGCCGTCATTACCCTTGGGAAACGGCACATCCTCTTCGAGGTAGGAAAAACCCAGCTTATATGCCGCCGTCTGGAAGGAGAATTCCTGGACTATAAATCCGCTATCCCCAGAAGCAACCCTATTAAGATAGCCGTAGGAACAAAATCACTCATCGATTCCATTGACCGCGTCTCCGTTGTTGTCTCCGACAAGCAGAAAAGTCCCATCCGCTGTATCTTTCGGCAAGACCAAATCCTCCTTTCAGCGAAAACCGCCATTGGAGAAGCAAAAGATATCTGCCGGGTATCCGGAGACGGAGACGGCTTGGAAATTGGCTTCAACAACCGCTACCTGATGGAAGCCCTGAAATACGCCCCTGCGGACGAAGTATGCCTGGAGCTGAACACCGGAATATCTCCCTGCGTCATAACCCCCGTAGAGGGAGAGGAAAAGTTCCTGTATATGGTCCTGCCCGTGCGTCTGAAAAACGGATGATTGGATATAATGATATGATGGAAACAATTGCCATTACCACCGAATTTATCAGGCTTCAGGATCTCCTGAAGCTGGCTGGCCTTACCGCCACCGGCGGGGAGGCTAAAATGCTGGTTCAGGACGGCCAGGCCTCTGTCAACGGCCAAACCTGCACCCAGAGAGGAAAAAAACTACGTCCTGGGGATACCGTCCAATTCCGGGGACGGGAGCTACAGGTGATATATGCGCCTTGACAGCATTTACCTGGAGGATTTTCGAAACTATACCGCCCAGCAGGCGGAGTTCGACCCTGTCTGCAACGTTATCTGCGGCGATAACGCCCAGGGGAAAACAAATCTCCTGGAGGCTATGGTCTGCCTCTCTACGGGGAAAAGCCACCGCACAAGAACCGACAGGGAACTGGTCCGCTTTGAACAGGAAGGCTTTCAGCTGGAGGGATGCATTTCCGCCAGGGGCAGGCAGTTTGTGAGCCGGATTGAGCTGGGATACGGTAAAAAGAAGAAAATAACCCTGAACAAGGTCCCGGTTAGGGTTGCCTCGGATTTGAGCCAGGCCCTCAACACCGTATTTTTCTGCCCTGAGGATTTACAGCTCATCCGGGAAGGACCGGCGGCGAGAAGAAAATTTATGGACGCGTCTCTCTGCCAGCTGAAACCCAGATACGCCGCCGCTTTGGCGGAGTACCAGAGGCTCCACGAGCACAAAACCAGAATTTTGCGGGACTGCGGCGAAAAACCGGACCTGTTAGCCACGCTGCCGGAGTTTAATCTTCGGATGGCGGAGACGGGCGCAGTGATTATCCATTACCGGGCCGCCTTTGTCAAACTCCTGAACCAGTTTGCCGCCGCCGCCCACAGCGAGTGTTCCGGCGGTAAGGAGCACTTGGAGCTCCAATATAAAACCGTAAAAACCATAGAAAATCCTTTCGAGGACATAAAAATGCTGGTGTTCATGCTTCTGAACCACCAGCGGGAACACCACTACGCGGAGATATCCAGCAGGCAGTGCCTGTCCGGCCCGCATAAGGACGACCTGGATGTGCTCTTAAACGGCCTGCCCGCAAAATCCTACGCATCTCAAGGACAAACCAGAACCGCCGCGCTGTCGTTAAAGCTGGCGGCCCGGGAAATCCATAAGGAAATCATAGGGGAGTATCCCATTCTCCTGCTGGACGACGTGCTCAGCGAGCTGGACCCTAAACGGCAGGAGTTTGTTCTCAACCGCATCAGCGGCGGACAGGTGTTTATCACCTGCTGCGAAGACGACAGGCTCAGCCGGATGCTGGCGGGGCGGGTCTTCCATGTGCGGGAGGGCTCTATCCTGTGAAGAAAGGCTTTGGTATGTTTTTTTTGCATCTGGGCAGTAACATCTCCGTTCCTTCGGAGGATATTATTGGTATTTTTGATTTGGACAACGCCTCTACCGCCCGGGCTACCCGGGAGTTCCTCCGAAACGCGGAGGAGGAGGGCATGGTCTCCGCCGTAGGCGGCGAGCTGCCCAAGTCCTTCGCCGTCTGCTGCCCGAAGGGGAGCTGGCAGACGGTCTACCTCTCTCCGCTGGCTCCCGCAACCTTGCAGGGCCGGCTGGAGCAATCCCCTTTCCCGCAACCTGATAGGAGGTCAGTTTAACAATGATTGATGAAAGAAACGACGTGATGGAAATGTCCGGCCCCGCTGTGTCCCAGGTGGAACACGAATACGGCGGTTCTGAAATTCAAGTTCTGGAGGGACTGGAAGCCGTCCGGAAAAGGCCCGGCATGTATATCGGCTCCACCAGCGAATCTGGACTGCACCATCTGGTATACGAAATTGTCGACAACGCAATCGACGAGGCCCTGGCCGGATTCTGTGATGAGATTACCGTGACCATCAACGAGGGAGACACCATTACCGTCTCCGATAATGGCCGCGGTATCCCCGTGGACACCCAGCCCCAAACCGGACGCCCCGCCCTGGAGGTGGTGTTTACCGTGCTGCACGCCGGAGGAAAGTTCGGCGGCGGCGGCTATAAGGTCTCCGGCGGACTTCACGGCGTGGGCGCCAGCGTAGTCAACGCCCTCTCCGAATGGCTGGAGGTCCAGGTTCACAAGGACGGAAAAATCTATGAGATGAAATTCGCCAGGGGAGAGGTTGTCCAGGAGATGAAGGTGGTGGGTTCTACTGAAAGAACCGGCAGTATCATTACCTTTAAACCGGATTCGGAGATGTTCGATACCACTACCTATAACTATGATACCATTCATACCAGAATGCGCCAGCAGGCGTTCCTCAACGCCGGGGTTACCATCAAGACCCGGGACGCCCGGTCCGGGCAGGAGGACAGCGACGTCATGCGCTACGACGGGGGCATCCGGGAATATGTCTCCTGGCTTAACCACAATAAGGCGTCCGTCCACGAGGACGTTATTTATATGGCTGGCCAGAAGGATGATTCCACTGTAGAAGTAGCCATGCAGTATACAGATACCTATGCGGAAACCATTGTCTCCTTTGCCAACGACGTTCGTACCCCGGAGGGCGGTATGCACGAGGAGGGGTTCAAAAGAGCCTTAACCAACGCGCTGAACGCTTACGGAAAAAAGGCCAACATCCTTAAGGGCGACGACAAGGTCTCAGGCGAGGACTGCCGGGAAGGGATTACCTGCGTCATATCCGTGAAGCTCACTGAGGCGCAGTTTGAGGGGCAGACCAAGGCTAAGCTTGGAAACGCGTCAATCCGTACCCTCACCATCGCCGTGGTGAACGAGCGTCTGGAGGAGTATCTGGAGGAGAACCCCAGAGTTGCCAGGGCTATTTTAGACAAGGCCATGATGGCATCCAGAGCCAGAGAGGCCGCCAGAAAAGCCAGGGAGTCCGTGAGAAGAAAAACCGCCCTGGAATCCGGCCAGATGCCAGATAAGCTTCAGGATTGTAATGAGCGGGACCCGTCCCTCTGCGAGCTCTATATCGTAGAGGGCGACTCCGCCGCGGGCTCCGCTATCCAGGGGCGGGACAGCCGGTTTCAGGCAATTCTCGCCATGTGGGGCAAGATGCTCAACGTGGAGAAAGCCAGAGCCGATAAGATTTATGGTAATGATAAGCTCTACCCGCTGGTATTGGGCCTGGGGGCGGGGATTGGAGAGGAATTTAATATTGATAAGCTCCGTTACCATAAGATTATCATTATGGCCGATGCCGACGTGGACGGCGCGCATATCCGGACTCTGCTGCTGACCTTCTTTTTCCGGTATATGCGGCCCTTAATCGAAAGCGGATACGTCTACTCCGCCGTACCGCCTCTCTATAAGCTTACCAGAGGCAAGCAGCAGCGGGTGGCCTACTCCGACGAGGAGCGGGACAAAATCTCCTCGGAAATGCGGGGAGATAACCCGAATGTAAAGGTGGAGATTAACCGGTTTAAGGGTCTGGGAGAGATGGACGCCCACGAGCTGTGGGATACCACTATGGACCCGGAAAAGAGAACCCTTCGCCGCATTACCCTGGACGACGCCGTAGCGGCGGACCAGGTGTTTACCGTGCTCATGGGCGAGGAGGTTGAGCCCAGAAAGGAATGGATCGAGCGGAACGCCAAATACGCGCTCAATCTGGATTACTGAGGAGGTGACGCCTTATGGCGCACAATAGAGATTACAGACCCGAGGATATCGCATTTCCAAATCAGGTTATTACCGAGTCCGAACTGGTGGGAGAAATGGAGGACAGCTACAAGCAGTACGCCATGAGCGTCATTGTAGGCCGGGCTCTGCCGGACGTCCGGGACGGGCTGAAGCCCGTACACCGCAGAATCCTCTACACCATGTACGAGGGCGGTCTTACCAGTGACAAGCCATTTAAAAAATCCGCCACCTGCGTGGGTGACGTGCTGGGTCACTACCACCCTCACGGAGACGGCTCCGTCTATGACGCCATGGTGCGGCTTGCCCAGAACTTTTCCATGCGGTATATGCTGGTGGAGGGCCACGGAAACTTCGGATCCGTGGACGGAGATCCGCCGGCGGCTTACCGGTACACAGAGGCCCGCCTTTCTAAAATCTCGAATGAGATGCTCCGGGACATTGACAAGGATACCGTGGACTGGGACCCCAACTTCGACGAGAGCAGGAAGGAACCGAGGGTGCTTCCCAGCCGGTTCCCCAACCTGCTGGTCAACGGCTCCAGCGGTATTGCCGTGGGTATGGCAACCAACATCCCGCCCCATAACCTGCGGGAGGTTATTAACGCCGTTATCTGTGTGCTGGAGAACCCTGACGCCACCCTCAACGATTTGATGGAGCACATTCAGGGGCCGGATTTCCCGACCAAAGGTATTATCATGGGCCGGGCCGGGATTCGGTCCGCTTACGCGACCGGCCGGGGGAAAATTGTCCTGCGGGCCAGGACGGAGTTTGAGGAGTTCAGCAAGGGCAGAATCCGTATTATTGTCAGCGAGCTGCCGTATCAGGTCAATAAGCGTCAGCTTATTAAGAATATGGCCGACCAGGTCAAGGATAAAAAGCTGGACGGTATTTCTGATATCCGGGATGAGACGGACCGCAACGGTATGCGGATTGTCATCGAGTTGAAAAAGGACGCCAATCCGCAAGTGGTTCTCAATAAGCTTTTTACCCAGACCGCCATGCAGTCCAATTTCTCTGTTATCATGCTGGCCCTGGTGGACAACCAGAAGCAGCCCAAAATTTTGTCCCTGCGCAATATTCTGGACGAGTACATCGCTTTCCAGGAACAGGTGATTATCCGGCGGACCCAGTATGACCTGAAAAAGGCCATGGAGCGGGCTCATCTGCTGGAAGGTCTCCTGATTGCCCAGGACAATATCGACGAGGTTATCTCCATTATCCGCTCCAGCTACAGTAACGCGAAGGAACGGCTTATGGAGCGGTTTTCCTTGGACGACGTGCAGGCCCAGGCCATCTGCGATATGCGGCTCATCTCTCTCCAGGGCCTGAACCGGGAAAAGCTGGAGGCTGAGTATAAGGAAATTGAAGAGAAAATCGCGTATTACAACCAGCTTCTTGGTTCCGAGGAGATGCTGCGGGGCGTGCTCAAGGACGAATTGATTGTCATCCGGGACAAATTCGGAGACGACAGAATCACCGAAATTCAGGATGTAGAGGATGAAATCGACATTGAGGACCTGATTGAGGAGGAGCAGTGCGTTTACACGCTTACCAGCGGCGGCTATATCAAGCGCACTCCCGCCAGTGAGTACCGCATCCAGGGCAAGGGCGGCAAGGGGAATAAATCCATGTCCACCAAGGAGGAGGACTACGTCAACACCGTTTTCACCGCCTCCACCCACGATTATATTCTCTTCTTTACCAATACTGGAAGGGTATACCGCAGAAAGGGATATCAGATTCCCGCTTCCGGTAAGACCGCGAAGGGAACCAACATCGTTAATGTCCTGCCTGTAGAGGCCGGCGAGAGCGTCAGCGCAATGATTCACACGGACGATATTTCCTCCGGCGAGAGATTCCTTGTTATGGTGACGCGAAACGGTACCGTAAAACGTCTGCCTGGGGAGTCTCTGCGGAACCTCCGCAGCAACGGTATCCGCGCGCTGAAGCTGGACGAGGGCGACGAGCTGATTTCCGTGAAGGAAACGACAGGGGATATGAATATCCTTATCGCTACCCGAGACGGCGCGGCGGTGTGCTTCCATGAGAGCGATATCCGTCCCACTGGCCGGGACGCTATGGGCGTAAGGGGCATCCGGCTCCGGGAAGGCGACTACGTAGTGGGCGCTGCAAGGGCCGTGGAGGGGAAAAATGTTCTCTCCATTACTGAGCTGGGCTACGGCAAGCAGACGCCTGTGGAGGAGTACCGGATTACCAGCCGCGGCGGCATTGGGATTAAAAACTATGGATTAACCGAGAAAACCGGCGGTATCGTTGGCATCAAGGTGGTGGACGGCAGCGAGGATTTGCTGGTGGTTACCGAGAAGGGCGTAATGCTCCGGACGGACGTAGGGACTATCAAGACCTGCGGCCGGGCTACCCAAGGCGTTATCGTGATGCGCTTTAAGGAGGAGGACGACAGGGTCATCTCTATCGCGCTGGCGGAAAAAGAGCCGGAGGAGGAATCTGATAGCGAGGCAGAGACAGCATCCGGTGAAGAGTCCGGAGAGGAATAAAAATAAAGAGTGTGCCGTATAAGCACACTCTTTATTTTAGGATAATTTCTTGCCGCTGACGAATTTTTCATCAATTTGTCTTAATTTCATTCATTTTGGGAGATTCTATATGAAAACCATCACCATCTATACCGACGGGGCCTGTTCCGGCAACCCAGGACCCGGCGGCTGGGGGGCCATCCTCCAGTACGGGCCCCACACCAAGGAGCTGTCCGGCGGAGAAAGGAATACAACCAATAACCGCATGGAGCTTACAGGCGTCATCATGGCCCTGCAAACCCTGAAGGAGCCCTGCATCGTAGAACTCTACTCCGACAGCAAATATGTTATCGACGCCCTCTCCAAGGGCTGGGCCAAGGGCTGGCGTGCCAGAGGCTGGGTGAAAAGCGACAAAAAGCCCGCCCTCAATCCAGATCTCTGGGAAAAGCTGCTGGACCTGTGCGAAATCCACCAAGTACGTACCCACTGGGTCAAGGGCCACGCTGATAATCCCTACAATACCCGCTGTGACCAAATGGCGGTAGGGGAGTGGCAGAAACTGAAATAACCGGCCTATTATTCATAATTTGTTTACAGCAGTGTCATGATTTTGTCTTAATCTATCTGTATGATGAAAGCCAGCAAAGGGGTAATACCCGATGCGATTTCTCCCTCCTAAAACACACACAACACACACCAGGAAGCTCCGCCTTTGGCGGGGCTTCTTGGTTCTTTTCCAAGAACTTCCCCCGCGCCTTGAAAAAAGAAACGCGGCATGGCTTCTGCCATACCGCATGTCTTTGTCCTGAAAACTTTGTGCCTCGCTCAGCCAATCTGATTCAGCTTCAGAGTCATGGCGCTCTTCTTGTGAGCGGCATTGTTCTTGTGCAGAATGCCCTTGGCGGCAGCTCTGTCCACTGCCTGTACCGCCACTTTGTATGCGCCCTCGGCCTCGGTGCGATTGCCTTTGACGGCAGCGGCCTCAAACTTCTTCACGGCGGTCTTCATCGCGGACCTCTCCGCCTTGTTCCGGGCGGCGCGTACCTCCGCCACCAGCACACGTTTCTTTGCGGACTTAATATTCGGCAAACCAAACACCTCCTCCAGTTGGGTTTGTGGAAAGACGTTTGCGAATCTTCCCACGCGGAATTACATTTTAGCATGGTTTCTGCGGAATTGCAAGCTATTTGTGGAAAAATTTTTGAGAATTTTTTTCTATCGGAATCTTATGGTTGATTCTTTTCTCAAAATGTACTATACTTGGAAATGTCAGGAGAAGATACCCTATTTCTATTTTTTGAGGAGGAACAAACGATGAAGTATAACCGCACCTATAACTTTTCCGCTGGTCCTGCCACTATGCCGGAGCCCGTCCTGGAGGAAATCCGGGATGAGATGATGAACTATAAGGGTTCCGGCATGTGCGTCATGGAGATGAGCCACCGCTCCAAGGTCTACCAGCAAATTATTGACGAGGCTGAGCAGGACCTGCGGGACCTGATGAAGATTCCCGACAATTATAAGGTTCTCTTCATCCAGGGCGGCGCAACCCTTCAGTTTGCTATGATTCCCATGAATCTGATGAAAAACGGTGTGGCCTGCTACGTGGAGACCGGCGCGTGGTCCAAAAAGGCTATCGCTGAGGCCAAGAAGTACGGCGATGTGCATGTGGCTGCCTCCAGCAAGGACCGCAATTTCAGCTACATCCCTGATTGCGGCGACCTTTCTATTCCCGAAAACGCCGACTACGTCTATATCTGCGAGAACGAGACCATCCATGGCGTCACCTGGCCCAAGCTTCCCAACACCAAGGGACATATTTTGGTCAGCGACCAGAGCTCCATGTTCCTCTCCCGGCCCTGCAATGTCTCCGATTACGGCATGATTTACGCCGGGGTGCAGAAGAACGTCGGTCCCGCCGGTATGGTGGTCGCTATCATCCGGGAGGACCTGATTCGGGATATCTCCGAGCTCGACCCCAAAACCCCCGTCTATATGAGCTATCAGACCCACGCCGACAACGGCTCCATGTACAATACCCCCAACTGCTGGGCTATTTACTGCTGCGGCAAGGTATTTAAGTACCTTAAGAGCATTGGCGGCCTGGAGGCTATGGAAAAGCTGAACATCGAAAAGGCCAAGGTTATGTACGACTTCCTGGACAGCTCCAAGATGTTCCAGGGCACCGTGGACAAGGAATTCCGCTCCCTCATGAACATCCCCTTCGTCACCGGCGACAAGGACCTGGACGCCAAGGTGGTAGCCGCCACCAAGGAGGCCGGTTACGACAACCTCAAGGGCCACAAGAGCGTGGGCGGCCTGCGGGCCTCCACCTATAACGCTATGCCCAAGGAGGGCGTAGAGGCTCTGGTGGATTTCCTCAAGAAGTTCGAGGCTGAAAACAGCTGATATGTTTGGCAGGGAAAAAAAGAAGCAGCGGTTTACTGTAAAGGAAAACCACGCGGTTGGCATGTACAGTCTGTCGGTTATCTGCGACACAGTTACAGGCGTTAATTATCTGGCGGCGGGCGGAGACGGACTCTCCCTCTCCTGTATTACACCGCTGCTGGACGGAAACGGAAATGTTGTCATCGACAAAAATACACCTGAAAATTTTTGATGGGAGAAGATTATTATGAGAATCCTTGTTACTGACGGGATGGATAAATCCGCCCTGGACCAGCTGAAGGCCAACGGACACGAGGTCGTGGAGCGTTTCTATGCCCCCGAGGAGCTGGGCGCCGCCCTGCGCGAGTTTGACGCTGTAGTAATTCGCAGCGCCACCAAAATCCGCGCTAGCCACATTGATGAAGCCAAGGGCGGTAAGCTTAAGCTCATCATTCGCGGCGGCGTGGGCGTGGACAACATCGACGTCAAGTACGCTGAGGATGCCGGTATTACTGTGAAGAACACCCCCAGAGCTTCCTCCAACTCCGTGGCGGAACTGGCTTTGGGCCATATGTTCTCCTGCGCCCGGTTCCTCTCCATTTCCGGTCACACCATGCGCGAGGACAAATGGGAAAAGAAGGCCTACGGCAAGGGCATTGAGCTGGGCGGAAAGACCTTGGGCATCATCGGCTTCGGCCGCATTGGACAATCCCTGGGCCGTATGGCCAAGGGAATTGGTATGGAGGTTATCGCGCAGGATATCTTCCACGTCCCTGGCATTGAGGAGCAGATGGGCATGAAGTATGTGGAACTGGACGAGCTTCTTGCCCGCGCCGATTTCATCTCCCTTCATACCCCCTCCCTTAACGGCCAGAAGCTCATCTGCAAGGAGAACATCGAAAAGATGAAGGACGGTGTGGTATTCGTCAACACCTCCCGCGGAGACAACGTAAACGAGTACGACCTGCTGGAGGCCCTCAACTCCGGAAAGGTCCGCGCCGCCGGTCTGGACGTCTATGCCGACGAACCCGCCACCAACAAGGCCCTCTATAACCATCCCAACGTCTCCTGCACCCCCCACATCGGCGCAGCTACCAAAGAGGCTCAGCAGAGAATTGGCGTGGAGATTGTGGAGATTGTGGAGAGCTTCGGTAAGTAAGGCAAACATACTTTTCTTTTCGCGAAAAGAAAAGTATCAAAAGAAAAGCTGTAAGGGCCGCTCCTTTAGGAGCGGCCTTGCCTTATTTTTCCATAATTTCAAATGTGTTAGTGACAGATGGACAAAACCATGGTACAATAGGCGTAACCAGCCGGGACGGTACCGGCAATTTACCGAGACGGAGGAGAATCGCTATGAACAGATTTGGGATTACCATCGAACCAAAACACATTCCGCCCCTGGATAAGGACTTTATCCCCCTGCTGCTCTTTAACCGCGCCTTCCTGGCCAGGGCTAAAAAACCTGTCTCCATCGCTGTGGAGCGGGCTAACGGCCAGATGGCCTCCTGCAATACTTTTATCCACGGAACCCCCGATATGGCGGAGGCTGACTGCTATTATATTAACCGGCTTGTGAAAACCATCCTCTGGATGAAAGGCGGCTTTAAAATCTACGTCAGCGGCGACGAGGGCGTGTACGAGTACTTGAAAACCGCCTACAGCGCCCGGGGCGAACAGGAATTTGACTGGGACTATATGGCAAATGTGTTTGAACACCCCTTTGAAGTAGTCCTGGTGGATAAGGTGCCTGAGGCCAAGGACTCCCCCAAAGCCATGGGCGGTCACTTGAAGGGCTGCCGCATCGGCTTCGACGCCGGCGGAAGCGACCGGAAGGTCTCCGCCGTGGTGGATGGCGAGACAGTCTATTCCGAGGAGGTAGTCTGGTTCCCCAAAATTAATTCTGACCCGGATTACCACTATGAAGGCATCGTTGCCGCCTTGAAATCCGCCGCTGAACATATGCCCCGCGTAGACGCGGTCGGCGTCAGCTCCGCAGGCGTGTTTATTAATGACCGTACCATGAGCGCATCCCTGTTTATCCAGGTACCCAAGGAGCTTTACGACGCAAAGGTAAAGGATATTTATATCCGCGCCATTAAGGATACCTTCGGAGATATCCCGTATTCCGTGATTAACGACGGCGACGTCTCCGCTCTGGCGGGAGCGATGAGCCTGGAGGATAACAGCGTCCTGGGAATTGCCATGGGTACCAGCGAGGCGGTGGGCTACGTAGATGAGAAAGGCCGTATTACCGGCTGGCTTAATGAGCTGGCTTTCGTCCCCGTAGACGCGCAGCCAGACGCCATGCGGGACGAGTGGAGCGGCGATATCGGATGCGGCGTCAAGTACTTCTCCCAGGATGGCGTCATTAAGCTTGCCCCCCGCGCGGGCATCCAGCTGGACGAAAACGCCTCTCCCGCTGAAAAGCTGAAGGTAGTCCAGAAGCTGATGGAGGAGGGCAGTGAAGCCGCCGCTAAGGTTTATGAATCCATCGGCGTATACCTGGGCCATACTTTGGCATACTACCATGACCTCTACGGATGCCGTCATGTGCTGCTGCTGGGCCGGGTCATGAGCGGTAAGGGCGGAGACCTTATCCTCTCCACCGCTCAGAAAGTCCTGGAAGAGGAGTATCCGGATGTGGCTTCCAAACTCAAGGCCGAGCTGCCTGACGAGAAATTCCGCCGCGTAGGCCAATCTATGGCCGCCGCCAGCTTGCCGGAGCTGAAATAACAGCCCTGCGGCGGACAGTCTGGAAGAGAAAACCATCACGAGAACTTTTGACAAGGGGATTTTTCTATGCTGATTAAAAACGGGAAGGTTTTTGTTGGGAATACCTTCCAGGATGCGGACATTGAGTTTGACAAAACCATCTCCGCCGTGGGCTCTCTGGAGGGTACGGCGGATCTGGATGCCTCCGGATGCTACGTTGTCCCTGGCTTCGTGGACATTCATACCCACGGGGCCGTGGGCGAGGATTTTTCCGACGGCAAGCCCCAGGGCCTCCAGCCCATCGCTGACTTCTACGCGGCCAACGGCGTTACCAGTTTCCTCGCCACGACCATGACTCTTAAAGAAGAGACTCTTACCCCCGCTATGCACGCAATCCGGGACTTTACCTCTGTCCATGGGGCTAAATGCGCCGGAATCCATCTGGAAGGACCCTTCCTCAGCTACGCCAAGCGTGGCGCGCAGGCTGCCGGAAACCTGCACAAGCCTGATGTCTCCCTCTTTGACCGCCTCAACGCCGCCAGCGGCGGTAAAGTGAAGCTGGTTACCGTAGCATGTGAGGAGGAGGGCGCGCTTCCCTTTATTCAGGCTGTCTCCAAAACATGCACCGTATCCCTTGGCCACACCACGGCGGATTATGACACCGCTATGGCCGGCTTCCAGGCCGGGGCAACTCACGCCACTCACCTCTATAACGGAATGCCCTCTTTCCTGCACCGGGCTCCCGGGGTTATCGGCGCGGCTTTCGATTCCGGGGCCAGCGTGGAGCTTATCTGCGACGGCCTCCACATCCATCCGTCTGTCATTCGGGCCACTTACCAGCTCTTTGGGGCCAGGCTGAACCTGATTTCCGATTCTCTTCGCTGCGCCGGTATGCCGGATGGCGACTACGAATTGGGAGGTCAGCCTATCGTTGTAAAGGACCACAAGGCCACCCTCCTGGACGGTACCCTGGCGGGCAGCTCCATCTCCCTTTTGGATGCTGTCAGGAACGTTGTGCGCTTTGGCCTGCCTCTGGAGGCCGCCGTCTATGCTGCAGCCACCGCTCCCGCGATGGCTGTAGGCTTGAAGGATGTGGGAGCAATTGAGCCGGGCCGGGCTGCGGATTTAGTGGTACTGGATAAGGATTTGAACCTGGTGACCGTATTTGTGAACGGTCAGAAGCAGTAAAATGCGTCCGTCGAGGGAGGGCAATTCCAAGTCAATTGGTTTTTCTCACAAAAACATGTTTTATTTTTTGTGTAATATCACGACATATACTGTGATTCAATTTAAAATTTAGGTAATATCAACATTGACAAAAAGTGCTTTAAACTGGTAAAATAAAGCCAGTTTAGGAGAGAAACCTAAACACTTATATCGTTTTTCCTCAATCTTCTCCATCAGGAAACGCCCGCCTTCTTTAGAAGGCGGGCGTTTCCTATTCCTTTACGTTATCCCTGGAACTCATCCAATACGACTGTCTTGCCGCCGTTGACCCGGGAGGCCTCCGCCGCCAGGGCCATAACGTGGCTCTCCACCGAGGCGTCTACGCTGGTGAGGCCTTCGGTACCGCCGTTGGCAATCAGCTGGCAGAAGTTTTCCATCAGTCCGCCGTCGCCGCCGCCGTGTCCAGAAAATTCGCTGGTAACGGCCTTCAGGTCAATGACCTCCTCCGGCTGTCCGAAGCGGCGCAAAATAAACTTGTTTTCCGCCATGTCGCCCTCTATCTCGCCCAGGGTGCCGGTGATTCTGATGGTCCGGCGGCAAAGCTCCGTGAAGGCTGTCATGGTGAAGGTGGCGTGGATGTTGTTTTCAAACTCCAGGCTTACTGTCTGGTGGTCTACCACGTTGTTATCGCAGTGGTATACGCATCTGCCATAGGGGCTGGTACGCAGAACCTCGCGGATCTTTTCCTCTGTCGGCTCGCGCACAAGAACATTGCAGGGCCAGTTGTCCCCGAACCGGCGCACGCCGCAGCGGGGACTTTCGATGTACAGTTTTTCCGCGTCATAGAGGCACTTATCCCGGCAGGCACAGCCGTCCATACAGCGCAGGGCGGCACCTTCGGGCGCGTTTTCCGCGCGGAAGTGGTCCAGAGCGCCGAAGCTCTGCACACGCACACATTTCTCTCCAGCCAGCCAGCGTAGGATGTCCATATCGTGGCAGCTCTTGGCGAGAATCATGGGGCTGGTCTCTTCGCTGCGGCGCCAGTTGCCGCGAACAAAGCTGTGGGCGTAGTGCCAGTAGCCCACATGTTCCACGGCGTCGATGGTCTGGATTTTGCCAATATCGCCGCGGCGAAGCATAGACTCGAGGGCCGCGTAGAACTTGGTGTAGCGCAGGACATGGCAGACGACGACCGCCCGTTTGGTCTCGTGAGCCTTCTCCAAGAGCTGGCGGCATTCGTCGAGGCTGGGGGAGATGGGCTTCTCTACCAGCAGATGGTAGCCCTTCTCTAAGGCCTTGAGGGCCTGGGGGACATGCTGGCGGTCCTGCGTGGCAATAATCAGAACGTCGGCCAGCTTGGGCTGTTCCAGCAGTTCTTCAGCGGAAGCGAAGCATTTGTCTTCCGCCACGCCATAACTTTCCCGCAGCATGGCGAGACGCTCGGGGCGGTTGTCGGCTCCGGCAACGATCTGCATGATCTCCGGATGTTTGGTCTGATAGGGGGCGTAGGCTTGCAGGCCGCGATTGCCGCAGCCGCAGATAGCAAAGGTTACAGGTTTTGTCATACAATCCTCTCCTCAATCCCGGTATTTTTATGGGGGATACTTTATTTTACCAAAAAAATTGGCGTATGGCAAACCTATTTTCCGGTATTTTCGGGTATATCTTCATTTGATAGGATTACCTCCGCCATTGCCTGACCTAAAAGGCGGGCGGAGAAGAGGGCTTCGTCCAGGGAGTTACCGGCGGCGCCCATCTCTATCAGGAGACTTCCGGTGGTGACGTGCTGGTTGTAGCGGGAGTTGCGGACGGTGATGGGACGCATGAGAGTGGGGTAACTGTCGAGAAGATGCTGTTGGATGGCGGCGGCGAGTTTCAGATTTTCCAGCCAGTAGGGGTGTTCGAGGCCGCCGCCGTCAGTGCCAATGACAAAGGACATTTGAGCGGCGTTGGCTCCGGCGACGCCGCTGACAACCTTGTAAGGGCTTCCGTCTCCATCGGAGATGGCGTCGCGGTGGATGTCCAAAACAAAGGTGATGGTGGGATACTGGCGCAGATACTCTTCTACTGTAGAGAGAGAGCGTCCGTATGCGCCGCTATACTCTGGATAGTCGTGGAGTGTGGAGTCGTGGAGGACGCTGAGACCGGCGGCCTCCAAGGTGCGGGCCAGTTCATCGCCTACGCGGACTACGTTGTACGCGCAATCGGTGGTGCGGCTGTCGCCGCTGGGTATGTACTCCTGGCCGGGGGGCATGGTGTAGGCTTCGCTGCCGTGGGTGTGGACGATGAGAACTTGGGGGCCATTTTCCTGGGAGAGAGAGGCGGAGAAGGTGCCGTCGAAGCTGGAGGCGTCGATGGAGTGGTCTGTGCGGTTGCTGATATATACGTTTCCGGCAACCAGGTAGCCGTCGGTGGAGGTAGGGACTAGGGTTTTGGCGGTAACGCCGTTGTCGGCAAACAGGAGGGGAGGGTCTGGTTCAGCAGGTTTTTCTGGAATGGGGACGTCGGGGACGGGGGGCTTGGAGACGTCTTCTGGGGGGATGCTGGTACTGTCGTCGGTTTCTTCGGTACTGCGGAGTTGTAAAACGGCCTCTTGACTGGAGAGGAGAATTGGGCTTTGACCGATGGCCAGGGTGAGGGAGGTGGGGAGGGAGGAGTCAAAGGGGAGATCGCCCAGTTGGGCGCGGAGGAGATTCAGGGCAAAGTTTCCCTGCTGTGTTAGGGTTTCCAGAGCGGATTTAGCGGTTGGGCTGGCGGCGGTGGCGGCAACCAGATATAATACTGCCCCGGAGAGGAGAAGGGCGGCGAGTTGACGGCGGCGTTGTGGGCGTGGACGGCGTTGGATAGTCATGTTTTGTGTTCCTCCTTGCAGGCGCTTTCGTTACCGTGTGGAAAACTGAAGGGCAGAAGAGACTAGGGAGCGAGTATAAAGTTCTTTTTGATTCTTTTTCTTTCAAGAAAAAGAATGACTGCCTGTCCCATTGTATGCACCTTAGAGGAGCGGATATGACGGAGGAGCGCAAAAATATAGCATACGGCGGGATGGAGGAACATCCCGCCGTATGCTATGTTTTGGAAGATTGGATGAAAAGAAGTTATTGTCTCTTGCAAGAAATAAGATACGCTATATTTGTTAAGGAAACCAGCGCGAATTGTTACAAAAGTCTTAATTCTTGACGAGCGGCATGAAATAGAGGTCAGATCAAATCGAATAATGTGAAAACGTTAGTGATGTTCTCGCGGGCGATATATGGTGCGTGGGCCTGGATGATGCCGCTGGGCAGCGGCGCGGGTTCAACGATACCACTGCGAATATTATTGAGAATGCGGTTTACGTCGGATTTTTGGTAGTTTTTTACGCGCAGGTCAATGGGCGGCATGATGAACTGAAAGTCATTGATGTCTATCAGGATGGGGTCAAAGGTCTGGTCCAGATTTTCATAATCCAGTTCAAGGATGACACGATTATCCAACTTGAAATAGTTCCAAAGATCCTTTACAACGGCGCGACGGCTCTGGATCAGCTGGGTGAACCCGTCGATATCTTGGATTTCATAAACCCGTTGGTTTTCTATGCCTGCGAAACAGAAAATCAGGCCGGGTACCTCCACATCCAAACGACTGCGGCGGTTAAAGACCTCCAGGAGAAAGTAGTACAGCGGCTGAAGATTCGGGATTCCGTTGAGATACTTGCTCTTGGAGAAGTCCGGCTGAAAAACGCCGTCACGCGACACATAGTAAACAACCTCTTTTTTCTGAACGCTCCATAGTTTCATATTGTGTCATCCTTTCACAACTTTATGTTTTTATACTGTCATGGATTCCGCCAGTTCAAGACCAGGGTTGTGCTTCAGAAGATAGCCAACGGGCCATTCGCCCGCGTAGGCTATCAGACTGTGGCCTCTGAAATCCTCCAACAGCGCGGCGTCGGCGCAGAGGGTCAGGTCCTTGGGAGGTACAGGGGAAGCGGTAACGCGGCGCAGATGGTCGTAGGGCAGGCCCGCCATACGAAGCTCTACGCCGTATTCGCTGCGCATACGGTACTGAAAGACATCAAATTGCAGGGTTCCAACTACGCCGACAATGACTTCCTCCATGCCGGAGTAGGGAATTTTAAAAATCTGGATGGCGCCTTCCTGGGCAATCTGCTCTGTTCCCTTAATGAATTGCTTGCGTTTCATGGTGTCTACAGGACTAACGCGCATAAAATGTTCCGGCTCAAAGGTTGGGATGCCAAGGAACTTGAATTTTTTGCCGGGAATGGTTATGGTATCGCCAATGGAGAAGATGCCGGGGTCAAAGACGCCGATGATATCGCCGGCGTAGGCTTCCTCAATAATCTCCCGCTCCGCGGCGAGCAGCTGCTGCGGCTGGCTCAGACGGAGTTTTTTGGCGGACTGCATGTGGTAGACCTCGCTCTCCCGCTGGAACTTGCCGGAACAGACCCGCATGAAGGCGATACGGTCCCGATGGGCTTTGTTCATGTTGGCCTGGATTTTGAAAACAAAGGCGGAGAAGTCCGGGGAGAAGGCGTCGATTTCGCCGCTGTCGGACATGCGGGAGAGGGGAGGCGTGGTCATGCGGAGAAATTCCTCCAAAAAGGGTTCTACACCGAAATTAGTCAGTGCGGAACCGAAAAAGACAGGACTGAGGGTTCCCGCCTGAACGGCCTCCAGGTCAAAATCCCGGCCCGCGCCAAGAAGTTCAACGTCATCCTGAAGCGTCTGCCAGCGGGCCGCGCCGACAGCTTCTCCCAGCGCGGGGTCGTCGAGACGGATTTCGGTGGAGGAGGCTTTTTTGCCGTGACCCTCGCTGGAGAAGTAGAGCACACTCTGCCGCTGGCGGTCATAGACGCCCTGGAACTCCTTGCCGCAGCCAATAGGCCAGTTGACGGCGTAGGTGTCGATACCGAGTTCCCGCTCCACCTCCTCGCAGAGGGAGAGGGGGTCTTTTGTCTCCCGGTCCATCTTGTTGATGAAGGTGAAAATAGGGATATGGCGCATGGCGCAGACCTTGAAAAGCTTTCTGGTCTGGGGCTCCACGCCCTTGGCTCCGTCAATGACCATTACGGCGGAGTCCGCCGCCATTAAGGTGCGGTAGGTATCCTCGGAGAAGTCCTGGTGGCCCGGGGTGTCCAGGATGTTGACGCAAAAGCCGTTGTGCTGGAACTGCATGACGGAGCTGGTGACGGAGATACCGCGCTGGCGTTCAATTTCCATCCAGTCGGAGGTTGCGGCCCGGGCACGTTTGCCCTTGACCTCGCCGGCCTGGGCAATAGCCCCGCCGTAGAGGAGAAATTTTTCTGTCAGTGTGGTTTTACCGGCGTCCGGGTGGGAAATAATGGCGAAGGTCCGCCGCCGGGTGATTTCTTCTTGGATACTCATGGATAACTCCTCATCTATTTTATAAAATCAATGTCCCTGGGCGGCGGCAAGGAGAAGCTCCAGCAGTCCGGCAGGCGTTTCGGGTACCAGAGCCGCGCCGTTTTCCACCAATTCTCCTTTGGAGCGGTAACCCCAGGGGGCGGCGGCTGGCAGCATCCCCACCGCTGTGGCGAAGGACATGTCCGTACCGCTGTCGCCAACGTAGGCAATCTGCTTGGGAGGAAGGGAGAGAGCCTCCAACACTGGAGCGGCGGCGTTCGGGTCAGGCTTCAGGGGACGGCAGTCCACCCGGCCGAAGACGAAGCGGAAGGGGACGTCTGGGAAATAGGCTTTCACAACTTTTTTTGCGGTATCCTCTGTCTTATTACTGAGAACGCCCAGGATTAAATCCCGGCGGGCCAGGCCCTCCAGCAGTTCTGGAATACCGGGATACAGGGCGGTTTTTTCTGTGCAGTGGTTGGGGTAGCAGCCGTGGTAAGCCGCTAAAACCTGGTCAATGGTTTCCTCTGAGGAGTTCTGGGGCGCGGCCTTGCGTACCGCCTCCCGGATGCCGCCGCCAACAAATTTTTCACACGCCCGGACCGGATGGGTGGGGAGGCCGCAGCTCTCTAACGCGTGGTTCAGGGCGGCGGCAATATCAGGTATGGTGTCCAGCAGGGTGCCGTCCAGGTCGAATACGACAGCTTTTATCATGGGGATGTTCCTCCGGTTTCTAAACAAATAATCACAGTGCGCCCCGTATTATAATACAGAGGCGTTGGATTGTCAATTTTTTCGCAGGAACTTACCAAAGGATGGGGCTGCTGCGCAGGTTGTTTCTGTGCGTTAATTTATAAAAAACTACTTGTGAAACAGATGTTTGTGTGGTACAATAACAGAAAACCGCTTGGAAACAGCGGGGGCAGTCCGCTGGAGGAGGAGCTATGGGCGTACATGACGGACATCGGGAGAGAAGGCGGGAGCAGTTTCTGCGCCACGGCGCGGACGCCCTGGCAGACCACGAGCTGCTGGAATTGCTGTTGTTTTACGCAATCCCCAGAAAAGACACCAACCCCATCGCCCATGAGCTGCTGGGGCAGTTCGGAAGTCTCCAGGCGGTGCTGTCAGCGCCTGTGGTGGAGCTGGAAAAGGTCCCGGGGATGGGGCGCAGCGCGGCGGCTCTGCTTAAGCTGGTAGCGCCGTTGTACCGGCGGGCCAGGGTATCCGCGGCGGAAAATGAGGTGGTGCTGGACACGACGGAGAGAATCGGCGCCTATTTTCTGGAGCTGTATGTAGCGGAGCCAAGAGAGGTTATGTACCAGCTCTGCCTGGACGCCAAGGGGCGGCGGATTAACACCTATAAGGTCTCGGAGGGAGAGGCTTCCGGCGTAACGGTAAATGTGCGGCGGATTGTGGAAAACTCCATTGTCTGCGGCGCGGTGATGGTGGCCTTGGCCCATAACCACCCCAGCGGCCTGGCCTTCCCGTCCCAGGAGGACAAGGACGCTACCCGGCAGGTCCAGATTGCCCTGGATGCCGTGGGGGTAAGGCTGGTGGAGCATGTTATTGTAGCGGATAATGATTTTATCTCCCTCCGGCAGCAGGGGGATATTATACAAATCTAGGGGAGTTTATCATGCCTGATTTTCAAGTTGTTTCGGAATACACCCCCTCCGGAGACCAGCCGGAGGCTATCAAAAAGCTGGCGCGGGGGATTGAGGACGGCCTGCGGGAACAGATTCTGCTGGGCGTTACCGGTTCCGGAAAGACCTACACGATGGCCAAGGTCATTGAGGCGGTGCAGCGGCCCGCCCTGGTACTGGCCCACAATAAGATTCTGGCCGCCCAGCTCTGCGAGGAGTTCAAGGAGTTCTTCCCCCATAACGCGGTGGAATATTTTGTGAGTTACTACGACTATTACCAGCCTGAAGCCTATATCGCCCATACGGATACTTTCATCGAGAAGGACGCCTCCATTAACGAGGAGATTGACCGCCTCCGGCTCAGCGCAACCGCCTCCCTCCTGGAACGGCGGGATGTTATCGTAGTTTCTTCCGTAAGCTGTATCTACGGTTTAGGAGAGCCGGATGACTTTGAGAACATGATGATTACCCTGCGCGTGGGGGCTACCATGGAACGGGACGAGCTTCTGCGGCGGCTGGTGGAAATCCGCTACGAACGCAACGATATCGCTTTTGAGCGCAACATGTTCCGGGTTCGGGGAGACACGGTGGAGCTTTGGCCCGCCTATTGGAGGGACACCGCCCTACGGGTGGAGTTCTTCGGGGATGAAATAGACCGGATCAGCGAAATCAACGGTGTTACCGGCACGATTATCCGCCGGATTACCAACATTCCCGTTTGGCCTGCCAGCCACTATGTCACCTCCAAAGAAAAAATGGAGCGGGCGATTGTGGAAATTGAGGAGGAGCTGGAGGAGCGGGAAAAGTGGTTTGTGGAGGAGGGGAAGCTGGTAGAGGCGCAGCGTATTCACCAGCGGACTACCTACGACCTGGAGATGATGCGCGAGCTGGGGTATTGCAGCGGCATTGAGAACTACAGCCGGGTCATCTCCGGCAGGCCGGTGGGGTCCCCGCCCCTGACCCTTATGGATTACTTCCCCGAGGATTTTGTGCTGTTTGTGGACGAAAGCCATGTTACCCTGCCCCAGGTCCGGGCCATGTTCAACGGAGACCGAGATCGGAAGAGCACACGTCTGAACTCCAGTCACACTAAGATATCT
>CAMSIF010000008.1 GCA_947058885.1 uncultured Clostridia bacterium | reverse complement strand
GATATCTTAGTGTGACTGGAGTTCAGACGTGTGCTCTTCCGATCTCTCTCAAAGCGGGATTCCGGTCATCTACAGCGGGGACGAGGTGGGCCAGCTCAACGACTGGTCCTATAAAGAGGACCCTGAGAAGAGAGATGACAGCCGCTATATTCACCGGGGGAATTTCCAATGGGATTTGGCGGAACTGCGCGGGGACCCCGAGACCCGGCAGGGAAAGCAGTTTCAGGGTCTGCGGCGTTTGGAGAAGATTCGGGCGGAGGAGCCCTGTTTCGATACGAGGGCGGATGTATGGACGGAGGAGAGCGGGTGCCGCCATGTGCTGGCTCTGTGCCGCCGGATGGGCGGCAGGGAGCTGGTGTGCCTTTTCAACTTCAGTAAACATTTTGTGACAGCGGGCGTAGAGCGGGAGGGGGTTTATACGGATTTGGTGTACGGCACGCGCCATGAGCAGATTAGGCGTGTGGAGCTTTACCCCTACAGCTTCATGTGGCTGGCAAGGGATGTTTAGCTTTTCTTTTGATACTTTTCTTTTCGCGAAAAGAAAAGTATGTATGCCGGTATCCTAAACTCTGGAAGCGGCAGCGAGGACACCAACGCCCGGGCTCTGGAAAAATTTTTCCAGGAGAACCGGTAAGGGCTTGGGGCGAAAAGGAGGAAACGCTGAATGCAAGTAGCGACAGGAAAATCGATTTTGGGCGGTATTGCAATCGGTCCCATGCGCATTTACCGCAAGGAGGATACCCACCTCTCCGCCTCCTCCACCCGTACGCCGGAGGAGGAGCTGGCGCGGTTTGACGCCGCACGCGAGAAGGCTAAAGAACAGTTGGGCGTCCTCTATGAAAAGGTTTTGGGCGAGGTGGGCGCGGAGAACGCCGCCATCTTTGAAATCCACCAGATTATGTTGGATGACGACGACTATACCGACGAGGCCCGGGACATTATCCGGCGGCAGGGGGCTACCGCCGAATACGCGGCCAACGCCACGGGGGAGGATTTCGCCGCCACCTTCGCGGCTATGGAGGACGGTTATATGAAAGCCCGGGCCGCAGATGTGAAGGATATCTCTCACCGGCTGGTGACCATCCTCACCGGCGCGGCGGAGGGCAGACACCTGGGGGACGAACCGGCCATTCTGGTGGCTGAGGACCTTACCCCCAGCGAGACGGTGCAGCTGGATAAGAGCAGGCTGCTGGGATTTGTCACCCGCCACGGGTCCACGAACAGCCATACCGCTATTCTGGCCCGGACCATGAACATTCCCGCCCTCATTGGCGTGGATTTTGACGACAGCTGGGACGGCAAGCTGGCTATCATCGACGGCTTTAATCAGTGCGTCTATGTGGACCCCGCCAGCGAGCTGCTGAACGCCATGGAGGAGAAGCGGCAGGCGGACCGGAAGCAGGAGTCCCTTCTCCAGAACCTCAAGCGGAAGCCCAACGTGACTCTGGACGGCAGGGAGGTCAAGGTCTACGCCAATGTTGGCAACGCATCCGACGTGGGGCTGGCTCTCCAGAACGACGCGGGAGGTATTGGGCTGTTCCGAAGCGAGTTCATCTACCTGGAGAACGAGGATTACCCCAGTGAGGAAAAGCAGTTCGAGGTGTACAAGCGGGTGGTGCAGACCATGGCCGGAAAGAGGGTCATTATCCGCACGCTGGATATCGGCGCGGATAAGCAGGCCGGGTACTTTCAGCTGGATAAGGAGGAAAATCCGGCGCTGGGATTCCGGGCTATCCGTATCTGTCTGGCCCGGAAGGACATTTTCAAGCAACAGCTGCGGGCTATTCTGCGGGCCAGCGCCTGCGGGACCGTGTCCGTCATGTTCCCCATGATTATTTCCGTACGGGAGGTCCGGGACGCCAAGGAAATTTTGGAGGAGTGCCGGAAAGAACTGCAAGCCGAGGGCATAGCCGTGGGCCAGGTGGAGACCGGCATTATGATTGAGACTCCCGCCGCAGTGATGATTGCCGACGAGCTGGCGGAGGAGGTGGAGTTTTTCTCCATCGGTACAAACGACCTGACGCAGTACACCCTGGCCATTGACCGGCAGAACCCAAAGCTGGACAACTTTTACAACCCATACCACCCCGCCGTCCTGCGGATGATTCGTATGGCGGTGGAGGCCGGACACCGGCATAACTGCCGGGTGGGCATCTGCGGCGAACTGGGCGCGGACCAGAAGCTGACAGAAACCCTTCTGCGCATGGGCGTGGACGAACTGAGCGTATCGCCGCCGTCCCTGCTGCCTCTGCGCAAATGTATCCGCAGTCTGGATTTGAGCAAAAGCCAGGACAATTAAAAACCAAACATTTCATAACAAATCATGAGGAGGCTTTCCCAATGACCTATACCATGAAGGTCGCGGGCCTGGAGAGGCAGCTGCCTCTCTGCAAAGTCAGCGACGAACTCTATATCGGCGCGTTCATCATCTTCGGAGACGCGGAGCTGACCGTGGCCTGCGCCAAGGCTCTGCTGGAGCGGATTCCGGCGGACAGCTACGACTATATGCTCACCGCCGAGGCGAAGAGTATTCCTTTGATTCACGAGATGGCCCGGCAGTCCGGAGCCAAAAAATACTTCATTGCCCGGAAGGGTTCCAAGGTCTATATGCCCGATCCTATCCACGTATCCGTCCGGTCCATTACCACTCTGCGCACGCAGGACTTGTTCCTGGGCGCTGACGAATGTGCCCTTATCAAGGGCAAGCGGATTCTTATTGTGGACGATGTAATCTCCACCGGCGAGAGCCTCCACGCTTTGGAGGAGTTGGTGAAGACCGCGGGCGGCACGGTGACAGGCCGGGCGGCCATTCTGGCCGAAGGCGACGCGCTGGCCCGGAAGGACATCACCTATTTGGCCCCCCTTCCGGTATTCAACGCCGACGGAACGGTTAAAGAATAAGGAATCTGGAAAACATCAACCGTACAGGCAATGCCTGTACGGTTGATGTTTATTGGCCTATTGCCGCCGCCAGCTGGCGGATATACTCCGGCGTACTGCCGCAGCAGCCGCCCAGCACGCCCGCTCCAGCTTCCGCCAGGAGTACCATGTGACGGGCAAAGCCGGCGGCATCCATTGAGTAGTGGGCCTGGCCAAATTCGTCCATTACGGGCAGGCCGGCGTTGGGTTTTGCGATGACGGGGATATCCACCGCCTCCCGGACAGCGCGGATAACGCTTTCCAGCTGGTCGGGCCCTACGGAACAGTTCACTCCCACCGCAGCCGCTCCCATCTCCTGGGCCAGGACCGCCGCCTCTCGGATGTTACCCCCGAAAAGTACCCCGCCGTCCGCCTCCGCAGAGAAGGAGCAGAGGACCGCCAGATTCAGCCCCGCCGCCGCGTCCAGGGCCGCCGCCGCCTCGTCCACGCCCATCAGGGTCTCCACTGCCAGCAGGTCCACTCCAGCCGCCGCCAGAGCCTCCATCTGTTCCCGGTAGACATCATAGGCCAGGGCGTAGGTCATGGCCCCGCTGTCCTCCAGAGGACGGCCCATGGTGGATAAATCCCCCGCCGCCAGGGCGCGGCCTTCCGCCGCCAGCTTTGTCAGAGCGGTCAGGGCGGCGTTCAGCTCCCCTACCTTTTCCTCCAGTCCAAAATTCCGCAAGCTCAGCCGGTTGGCGGAAAAGGTGGGCGTGCAGAGAATCCGGCTCCCCGCGTCCACATAGGCCCTCTGGAGGTCCAGCAAAATCTGAGGGTTCTCCAAAATCCACTTTTCCGGACAGACGCCCACCGGCATCCCGGCGGCGCGGAGATTGGAGCCGGTAGCCCCATCCAGAAGGACGGTTCCGGCGGACGCAAGGTCGAAAAATTCTTGTTTTGTCATATACGGTTCTCCTTTTCCGCCCCTGGGCGGCAGCCGACTCGCCCAGGGTTGCTTTTTTCCATTTGATGGAGTATAATAACTACCGAAATTTATTTTGAAGGGGGAAACTTTTTATGAAGGACGGATTCATCTGTGTTGCCGCCGGTACCCCAAAAATCCGAGTGGCTGACTGCCGTTATAACGCGGAACAAATTTTCACCCTGATGCGGGAGGCGGCACAGCAGGGCGTGAAAATCCTGGCCCTGCCGGAACTCTGCCTCACCGGCTATACCTGCGGCGACCTGTTCTTGCAGGACACCCTGCTGGACGGAGCTGAAGAGGGCCTGCGGACCATCCTGGAGGCCACGCGGCATCTGGAGGTGCTCACCGCCCTGGGGATGCCCGTGCGGGCGGCGGGGAAAATTTACAACTGCGCTGTGGTCATTCAGAAGGGCGAAATCATGGCGGTAGTGCCTAAGACGTACCTGCCCAACTACGGCGAGTTCTACGAGAAGCGGTGGTTCGAGAGCGGCGAGGGCCAGGACGGACACACAAGCGTCTGCCTGCGCGCCGCAGACGGCGCGGCGGTGTATCTCGGCATGGGGCAGAGCATCATTGACTGCCCCACCGTACCGGGATTGAAGGTGGGCGTGGAGATCTGCGAGGACCTATGGGCCTTGGACCCGCCCTCCCGGTGTCTGGCGGAGGCGGGGGCTACTGTGATTTTGAACCTCTCCGCCTCCAACGAGGCGGTGGGCAAGGCCGCCTACCGCCGCCAGTTGGTGGTGGGTCAGTCCGGACGGCTTTGCTGCGGCTATGTCTACGCTGACGCCGGCGAGGGGGAGTCCACCACGGATCTGGTGTTCACCGGCCACAACATGATTGCGGAAAACGGTGCGCTGCTGGCGGAGCGCCGGTTCTCCACGGGCCTGACCATCTCAGACATCGACGTGCAGCGGCTGGTCTGCGAGCGGCGGCGCCTGACGCCGTTCCCCGCTGTGCGGGAAAGGCCGCTTTGCTGGAGCGAGGCGGAGTTCACGCCCTGCGTGACCAAACTGCGCCGCTATATCTCCCCCACGCCCTTTATCCCCGAGAACGCCGCCGACCGGGCCAACCGCTGTGAGGAGATTCTTACCATAGCCGCTCTGGGCCTCAAAAAGCGGCTGGAGCACACCGGGGCCAAAACCGCTGTGGTGGGCCTCTCCGGCGGTCTGGACAGCACCCTGGCCCTCCTCATCACCGCTCTGGCTATGGGGATGCTCCACCGGCCCGCCAGCGATATCATCGCTATTACCATGCCCTGTTTCGGTACCACGGACCGCACGAAAAATAACGCCGTTCTGCTGGCGGAGCGCATGGGGGCTGCCCTACGGACAATCCCCGTCGGCGAGACGGTAAAAAGCCATTTCCGGGATATCGGCCACAGCCTGAACGACCAGGACGTGACATACGAAAACGCCCAGGCCCGGGAGCGGACCCAGGTGCTTATGGACGTAGCCAACCAGACCGGCGGACTGGTTATCGGCACCGGAGACCTCAGCGAACTGGCCCTGGGCTGGGCCACCTATAACGGCGACCATATGAGTATGTACGCCGTCAACGCCTCTATTCCCAAAACCTTGGTGCGGCATCTGGTGGACTACGTGGCCCGGGACAACCTGCAAAAAGACCAGGACCTGACCCACGTGCTGGAGGACATTTTGGACACCCCGGTCTCACCGGAGCTGCTGCCTGCGGTACAGGGCGAAATCAGCCAGCGGACCGAGGAACTGGTGGGGCCCTACGAGCTCCACGACTTCTTCCTCTACTACGCTCTTCGCTGGGGATTCCCGCCCCGGAAGGTGCTGCGGCTGGCAGAGACTGCGCTCAGCACCGCCTACAGCCGGGAGGTCATCTTGACTTGGCTGAAAAATTTCTACCGCCGGTTTTTTGCCCAGCAGTTCAAGCGGTCCTGTATGCCCGACGGCCCCAAGGTCGGCAGCGTCTCCCTCAGCCCCAGAGGGGACTGGCGGATGCCCTCGGACGCCTCGGCCCGCCTGTGGCTGGAGGAGTTGGAGAGCTTGTCCTAAGATAGCGGGGACGCGAAACAACCAAATAACGGAAAAGAGGAGAGGCTTTCGCCCCTCCTCTTTTTTGGACGCCTTATTTTTTCAGTTGCAGCCTGCCCCGCTCAATAACCATCCGAAAAATTTTTCGTAATTCCCCGCTCTCGGCTTCCGGGTCTTCCATCTGGCTCTTGGGGAGAATCCATGCCTGGGTATCCGAGAGAAAGAGGTAGAACGCCCGCCGGGTCTCCTGGACCCGCGCCAACTTCTCAAAGGTCAGCCTGGCCTTGTCCTTCCCCACGGTCACCCGGACGCCAAACCCGTCAATCTCCGTTTCCTGAAGGTAGGATGCCTTTCCCGAACGGCGCGCCTGCGCACGGACCTCCCATTGGACGCGAAGGAGCAGCGCTAAAAGAAAAAACGCTGTGACCGCCAGAGCCGTCCCGGCGGCAATAAGGACCCGAACCGGCAGCGGCAGCTCCAAACGCGTCAGATACATCCACGCCGTCAGAGCCCCCGCCAGGCCAAAGCCAAAAGCGCCCTTCCTCCATTTTTTCAGGGCCAGCATCTGGTAAAGTCCGGCGGCCTCCTTGGGACCAATGGTAAAATTCCGGCGGTACGACATAGGGCCTCTCCTTTCTTCCGCCTACTGGCAGACAAAGCTGAACCAGCCCTCTGACTGGCCCGTCTCCGCAATCGCGAAGCCATTGGCTTCCAGGACGCGCCGCACCTCCTCCGCCCGCTGGTCGATGATACCGGAGCAGAGAAACAGTCCTCCCTCCCGCAGGAGAGGCCGGACGGCGGGCGCCAGCGCTATAATAACGTCCGCCACTATATTGGCCAGAACGATATCGTAGCCCGAGCCCATCTCCTTCTGGAGCCCCGCGTCGTTAAGCACATCCCCTGCCCGAACGGTATATCGTTCCCTGCCTACGCCGTTAAGGGCGGCATTTTCATAGGCGATGTCCACCGCCTTGTCGTCGATATCGCAGGCAAAAGCGGACTCCGCCCCCAGCAGAAGAGCCGCAATGGAGAGAATCCCGCTGCCGCATCCCAAATCCAACACCCGCATTCCGGGGCGGACATGGCGTTCCAGCGCGGTAAGGCAAAGCCGGGTCGTGGCATGGCTTCCGGTTCCGAAGGCCAGCCCCGGGTTCAAACGGAGGGCTGTCCGTCCGTTTGCGGCGGCGTCCTCCCAGTCAGGTATAACAAGGAGCCTCTCCCCAATTTCCATGGGCTTATAAAAAGCCTTCCAATTATTTTCCCAGTCCGCATCCTCCACGCCGTCTATTGTCATCAAAAGAGGGGCGCAGCCGGGCCGCTCCTTTTTCAATTCCGCCAGAGCAATGCGCACTGCGGCAATCTGCGCGAAACCGTCCTCGGATTCCTCCACATAGAAGGTAACGCGGCACTTACCAGACATAGAGCGGTCCAGTTCCTCGTCCACAAAATCCCAGTACTGCTGATTCTGCTCAAGGAATTGCCGGAAATCGCCCTCGTTCTCAATCACGAGGCTGTCGATGCCCAAGCCGCTCAGGGTATTCTCCACAGGTTCCAATCCGGCGGGCGATGTATCAATATGCAGCGCAAGCCATTTCATAGCAGTATCCTCTTATCTTACCAAAGCCGGAAACATCACAGCGCGAAATTCCCGTCCACAAAGATAGGCACTTCCTTCCCATCCCAGGTCTTTCCCGTAATCTTCAAATCGGCGGACCCAATCATAAAGTCCACATGGGTCATAGACTCGTTAAGCCCCCGCTCTTTAAGTTCTTCCTTGGTCATATCCTCGCCTCCCTTAACGCACTCCGGGTACGCCTCTCCAAAAGCAAGGTGGCAGGACGCGTTTTCATCAAACAGCGTATTATAGAAAAGGAGCTTCTGGTTACTGATGGGGCTGTCATAGGGCACCAGCGCCACTTCGCCGAACCGGGATGCCCCCTCGTCCAGAGAAATCGCCGCCTTCAAAGTCTCCTCGCCCACTTCCGCGTGGGCTTCCACAATCTTCCCCGCCTTAACCACAAAATGGAACTTATCAATAATATTTCCGTCATGTACCAGCGGCATGGATGCGTACACTACCCCGTCCACGCCGTCCCGCAGCGGTGCGGTAAAAATTTCTTCCGTAGGAATATTGGCGATAAACGGCACGCCGCCCTTAGTGAACCCGCTGCCTCCGGCCCAAACATGGTCCTCAGGCAGGCATATGGTCAAATCGGTGCCTAAGCTGTTGGTGTAATGCAGGCTCTCCAGGTCCAGTGCGTTAAGCTTGTCCACTCTTTTCTTCAGAGTCTCCTGGTGTTCCCGCCATCTCTCCACAGCCTTCCCATCGCCGGTAACACGCACTGCGCCAAAAATCGCCTGCCAGAGCTTTTCTATAGCCTCTTCCTCTGCTTTAACATCGGGAAAGGCCTTTTGTGCCCACGAAAGAATCGGAATAGACGCTACGCACCACGGCACTGTGTTTGACATTTGCAGGTCGCGGAACTCCTTAAGCGCCTTGTTGCTGCTGCGCTGGGTCCTAACGATTCTATCGCTGTCCACGCCCTTTAAATTCTCCGGGTCCGTCGCGGCGATACTGAGAAATGCCGCCCCGCCCTTGGCGTAGCCGTTATAAAACTCAGACTGCCATGCGGGTACGGAATCAAATACCTCGTCGGCGGCGTGAAGGTATTTTTCCCTCGTGAGCTCATCGTCCTTCCATCCCATGATGACTTCCCGGCACCCTGCCGCATAGGCCGCCTTCGCGCACAGCCGGGCAAACCACGCGCAGTCTACAGGGCAGTTGATTACCAGGTTTTGCCCCTTCTGGATGTTGATGCCTACCTCCACTAACAGCTTCGCGTATTCTTCAAAAATTTGCATAACACTACTCCTTTTCTTTTTTCGAAATTCATCTTTGCCGCCCTCCGGGCGGCAAGGGTAGAAAAATTTTGACTTGCCAGTCAGGCTGGGGGAGTTCCGCGCTCCGGCGCGGGTTACTTTGCCTACAGCGGCAAAGTAACCAAAACGCCGCTGGACCTGCGGTCCAGACCCCCTTTTTCATACGAGGGAATTAAGGACACTTCCGGTGGATTCTTGAGAGGCGAAGCCTCCGAATTCCCCGCGCCCTTCTGCAAGCATGGCAGGCAACCTACTCCGCCTGCCGGCCTTTTGACCCGAGGCCCCTACCGTCTCCTCCACAACCCTGGGAACAGCAGCAACAACAGCGGCATAATCTCCAGCCGCCCCAACAACATTCCCGTACTAAGCACCACCTTACTAACATTAGACAGCATCGCAAAATTACTAGTTGGCCCCAATACATCAAATGCCGGACCCACGTTACTGATACACGTCAGCGACGCGGTAAAAGCAGAAGTAAATCCCACATCATCCCACGCCACCACCAGCGTCCCTATCAGCAGCAAAAGAATGTACGCAAAAAAGAACAGCGTAATACCGGACAAAGTAGACTCCTCCACCCGTTCCCCGTCACTCCTCAACGTCTTCACCACCCTAGGGTGCAATATCTGTTCCACTTCTCTATGCAAATTCTTAATGAGCAGCGTCACTCGGATTTGTTTAATGCCGCCCGCCGTAGACCCGGCACAACCGCCCGCAAACATCACCAAAATCAAAATCACCTGTGAAAACGTAGGCCACTTCACATAATCATACGTCATATACCCAGTAGTAGTCATCAGGGTAACCACCTGGAAAACACTATCAGTAACCGTCCGCGCATTAAATGCCCACCCCGCATGAACCACCAAATTCAGCACAATAAGCCCCGAGGCCACCAACACCATAAACGTGTAAGACCTAAGCTCCTCGCTCTGAAAAACCGCCTTAAAATTCCGTCTGATTGCATAAAACAACAGCGCAAAGTTAATCCCGGAAAGAAACATGAACACTATAATAATCCACTCAATTGCAAGACTGTTGTAAGCGGCTATACTGGCGTCTTTGACAGAAAATCCACCTGTAGAAATAGAAGTAAACGCATGAATAATAGCGTCAAACCACGGCATCCCCGCAATCCGCAAGCACACCGCCTCCGCCACCGTTAGACCAATATAAATACTATACAATATCTTAGCCGTATCGCCAATCCGCGGCGTCAGCTTACTCTTAATCGGCCCCGGTGACTCCGCCCGCATCAAAAATACGCTTCCCTCACCTAACTTCGGCACCAACGCCAACGCCATCACCAATACGCCGACACCGCCCATCCACTGAGTCTGCGCCCGCCAGAACAATACGCCCAACGGCTGTCCCTCAATAAACGTAAACACTGTCGCTCCGGTAGTCGTAAACCCCGACACCGTCTCAAAAAACGCATCTGCATAATTGGGCAGCACCCCGCTGAACACATACGGCAGCGCACCAAACAGTGACAGCACAATCCAACTCAACGCCACTGCGGCAAATCCGTCTCTGGCCTGCATTTTCGCGTTTTTTCCCGGCAGCATTGTCAACGCCTGCCCCGCAGCTACGGTTATCCCCGCCGATAGGAGAAACGCCATACCGTCTCCCCCGCCCGTGGCAAACGCAATCATTGTCGCAGGCAGCATCAACGCCGCCTCTACCCGCAAAATCAGCCCCAGGATATGAAATACCAGCTTATAATTCATGTTATCAGATAACGCCCTCTTTCGTCGCCTTTTGCACTCGCCCTCCAATATTCAGGTTCGGGCTTTGCCCTCTTCCTGGAGAATATCGTCCAAATCCTGTAGAAAAATACTCTTCGCCATAACAATAACCCTGTCCCCCGTATGAATACAGGTTGAACCGTCCGGAATCAGAGTCTTCCCCTCCCGTGCAATCGCCGCTACCAGCATCCCCGGCTTCAAACGCAAATCCTTCAACGGCGTATCCAAGAACCTCGTCGTCCCGGTCGCCGTAAACTCCACCGCCTCAATCGCTCCGCCCAACAACTTATACAAGTTCTCCACCGCACTCCCCTCACTGCGGGCCATCGCCCGCACATAAGCCGAAATCTGGTTCGCAGTAATATCCTTAGGACTGATAATGCTGTCCACCCCAGACTCCCTCATCATCTCAATATAGTTGGGCCGGTTCATCTTCGCTATTACCTTTTTCACCCCATGCCTTTGGGCGGTCATCGCCATCAGAAGATTCTCCTCATCCCGGTTTGTCAGCGCAATAAAGGCATCCGTCTCCAACAAATTCTCCGCCTCAATTACCTCGCTATCCGTACCATCCCCCCGAATAACCATCGCCTCCGGCAGCTTGTCCGCCAAAGCCAGACACTTCTCCGGGTCCTGCTCCACAATCCTCACCCCGATTCCCGCCTTCTCTACCGCCCAGGTGAGATAAGTGGCAATCCGGCTCCCTCCTAAAATACTGATTTTCCTAATCCGCTCGCCATCCCGGCCTATATCATGGAAAAACCGGGCAATCGCCCGCTGAGACCCAATCATATACGCCTTGTCCCCTACCTGCGGCACAAACCGTCCATTCGGCACAAACACCTCGCCCCCCCGAATGGCCGCACACATCAACACGCCCCCGCTCCCATGCTTCTTATTATACTCAAAAAGACTCATCCCCGCTAAGCCGTCACTCTCCACAATAGGAAAGCCTATCATCTCCACCAGCCCCCGCGCAAACGTCTCCACACTAAACGCCGACGGCACCCGCAGCAGCCGGGAAATCTCCTGCGCCGCCGCGTATTCGGGGTTGATTATCATATTCAGACCCACCTCCCGCTTGAGCAGGTTGGCCTCCCGGTAGTACTCCGGCGAACGAATACGCGCCACCGTCCTCCGCGCCCCCAGCTTCTTCGCAATCAGACAGCACACAATATTCAATTCGTCCGATCCCGTCACCGCAATAACCAAATCCGTATGCTGCACATCCGCCTCCCGCAGCACCTGGATAGACGCCCCGCTGCCCTCCAGACAAAGAAGGTCCAGTGTAGAGTCCGCGTTTTGCAAAGCCTCAGCCTTCCGGTCAATCAGCACCAAATCATGGTCCTCCCCGCTCAACTGCCGGGCCAGCGTATATCCTACCTTGCCGTTGCCAATAATGATGATTTTCATAGCGTTTGATTCTCCTTGTCCGCAGCTTTTACACGGCCTGCGGACCGCCGCTTCCCTTCCCGCATAGCCAACAGCGTCCCGTTGACCTCAGCCCCCATAATCAGGGCTACCGCCGTTAAATTCAGCCACATCATCAGCACGATAACCGTACCTAATGTGCCATAAATCACAGAATAGTTGGCAAAATTCTCCACATAAAAGGCGAACGCCGCCGACACTACCATCCATCCTATCAGCGCCACCAGTACTCCGGGCACAATATTCCCCACCGGCTGGCGGGCGTCCTGCGCCGCCGCGTACAAAAGCCCCACAGCGGCAAACATCACTCCGCCCAACACCAAAAATCTAAGGTCGCTCCATAAATCAATAAACATCTCCGGAACCACCGTAAACCGGCTTACAAACTCCAACACCGCCCGGCCTACTGTAGCCATAGTCAACGTCAAAGCGATAGTCACCAGAAGAAACACCGTATATAGCAGTACCTTCGCCATATAAAGAATCTGGTTTTTGGGCTGGCTCAGCCGGTAGGCGCGCCGCACTGCCTGCATCAGACAGTCCGCCGCCCGCATAGGAAAGTAAATGGAAAACACCAGGCCAAACCACAGCATCGCCGCGCTGGAGGTCTCGCTGACATAGGTGAGATAACTCTCTATCACATCTAAAACGCCCTGCGGCAGCAGCGTACCCAAGCTGACGATAATACCGCTGACATCCAAATCCAACAGACCCAGCAGACTGCTGACAAAGATGAGAAAGGGAAACAGCATAAAAAGCAAATAATACGCCAGCGCGGCTCCCTGCCGTCCCACGTCGTGGAGAAAATACCGTCCGATAATTTTAGTCAAAAACCGTCCCGGCCAGCTCTCCGCCGCCGGCTTCAGCCATTTTGGCACCGCGCTCCCCCCTCTCGTTCCTGTAGATTCCTCAAGTATACCACACTTTTTCCATACCAGCCGTCAAAAGCCGTCGAAAACGCGTCCTCAGCCATTTACAACATTTACCGGCCTGCCGTCCAGAAATGCCCGCAGGTTTGCAGCCGCGATTTCCATCAGCCGCCGCCGCGCCTCCAGCGGAGCCCAGCTGATGTGAGGCGTAATGACGCAGTTTTTGGCCTTCAGCAGCGGGCTGTCCGCTGGAAGCGGCTCTACATCCGCCACGTCTACCCCGGCGGCGTAAAGCTTACCGCTGTTAAGCGCGTCCGCTACGTCCCGCTCCACAAGCAGAGGTCCGCGGCTGTTGTTCAGAAGAATAGCCCCGTCCTTCATCTTGGCGATAGTCTCCCGGTTAATAAGCCCTTTGGTCTCCGGCAGCAGCGGACAATGGAGGCTCACCACATCGCTGCTCCCCAGCAGCTCCTCCAGCGGCACATACCGCGCCGGACGTTCCCCTTCTGACCACGGATGGGGACCGCTGGCAATAACCTCCATACCCAACGCCGCCGCAATCCGCCCCACCGCCTGACCGATACTGCCATAGCCTATGATGCCCATGGTCTTGCCCGCCAGCTCCATAAGGGGGTAATCCCAAAAGCAGTAATCCGGACACTCGCTCCAGCGGCCGCTGTGGACCGCCTGGTTGTGATGGCCCGCGTGGCCGCAAATCTCCAGCAGCAGCGCAATTGCAAACTGGGCCACAGCCTGCGTGCCGTAAGCCGGGACATTGCATACCGGAATCCCCCGCTCGCGAGCCGCCGCCGTATCCACCACATTGTAACCCGTTGCCAAAACGCCGGTATACCGTACCGCCGGGCAGCGGTCCAGGGTGGTCCGGGAGATAGGTGTCTTGTTGGTGAGCACAATCTCGCTGTCCCCAATCCGCCGGATAATCTCTTCCGCATCATCCAGGGGTGTACGGTCATACACCGTCAGATCCCCTATGTCTGCAAACGCCTGCCAACTCAAATCGCCAGGATTCAAGCAAAAGCCGTCTAACACTACGATTTTCATACGAAACCTCCTGATGGCGCGGAACGCGCCGCTGGTAGATGCTCCATTTTATACCAACCGTGGGGCTTTGTCAAACTTTTAAAAGAAGGGCTTGAGGCAGAAGCAGGCCGCCCGCTTCCACCAGGGAAGCCGTTCCTCCAGTTCCCTGAATGCCTCCTCTGCCAGCCGCCAGGCTGTCTCCCGCTCCTCTCCGGTCAACTTGTGCTGGCTGAAGGCTGCCTTTTGGGCCAAATCCTCCAGGGCCTGCGGCATTTCGCCTCCCCAGAACGCCGCCCGCCGGCAGCGCCGGTAGGCACAGACACAGGAGCGGTTGGTATCCGGCTGTTCCCGGCTCCGCCGCCGGGCCAGCTGCCCCGCGCGGTATACGGCAGCGGGAACAGCCGCTGCCAGCAGGACCGCCGCCGCTCCCCACAACCAACGCAGCTTCTGGGGTTCCGGCTGAGCGGAAATCTCCCCGTTATCAAGCTCCGGAACCTCCTCCGGAGAGTCCGGCTCCGGCGTCTCCGGTTTTGGACGCTCAGGCTCCTGTCCGCTGGGTATTTCCGGCTCATCAGGCTCATCCGGCTCGTCCGGGATATCGGACTCCTCCACTGCCGGGATGTTTCTTGCGTCCTCTTCCGCCGCCGCGTCTATCCGCCCAAACATCCCCGGCGTCATCTCCACCGGATACCATCCATAGCCGTCGAGGTAAATTTCCACCCAGGCATGGGCGTCCCGGTCCTTCACGACGGCGGTTCCCTCGCTGTTCAGCCGCGCCGTGTAACCGCTGGTATACCGTGCTGGAATCCCCCGCATCCGAAGCAGCAGGGCCCCGGCGGTGGCGAAGTGGACGCAATAACCCCGGCCTTCCTCAAGAAAATGCCGCACAAAATCCTCCCCTGGGCTTGCGGCGGGCGTGTCCAGGTCGTACCGGGCCAGGAGGGCCAGAACCGCCGCCGTTCGTCTGGCGTTGTCCACTACGTACAGGTACCACATAGGCAGCCCGCTAATGTCATAGGCATATGGGACCGCCTGTTCCATATAGTCCAGCACAGGCCGGAGGATTTTCTGGGTCTCCTCAGGCACGGCGAGATAGTGGTCATACACATATTCCCGGTACCCGGCCTCCCCCAGGGCGGCGTCCAGTTCGGCGGAAATCTGGTAGGGTTCGTTGGAGCGGTAAGCCACCTGGTAGACCGGATGGCTCTTCGCACGCTTTGCCCCGCTGTCGCCGGACAATTCTGCGGCGTTGTTTTGGAAATCTATCACCTGGTAGGGATAAAACGCCGTCCCGCCCGAAGAGATTATGTGGCGGATGGTCATGGTTTTTTCCGGAAGCTCCGGCGCGGTCATCGCCGGATACTGGTGGGGATACGGCTGGCCGCCGGCAGGCTCGTAGGGCACGCCGCCCTCCCAGCTGAAACCGGTGTAGTCCATGGCCGAACCGCCGGAGAGATAGACCCTCTCCCCGGCTTGAGAAGCCTCAGCGGAAATTTCCAGCACCTCCCGGCCCGTGTAACGCCGGGGTCCCGCCGCCATCAAGTTTACGTCTCCGCTGGTGTCTACGGCAAAATAGGGCCGGACGCCAATGCCTATGTCAAGGCCTACGCCGTCCAATTCCAGATAGCCGTCCATAGCGAACCGCAAATCCAAAAGGGCGTCTAACTGCCCGGACAGGGAATGCGCAATTTTCGTCCGGATACTGGTAGCCCACTGCGGGCGTTTGTAGTTCTCTTGGGGCAGCAGGGCGGTTAAAAGCAGCAGCAGCACCGTAACACCGGTAAGACTCATAAGCTGGGCTTTCGCCAAGCCGGCCCTGTCCCGGTGGTCATAGAGGCCGGTCAGAAGCATGGAGAGCCATCCGGCGGCAGCGGTCAGAAGGGAGGCCCAATCCGGCAGGTCGCCCCTCAGAATGGCGGGAAGCACCGGTACCGAAACCGCCAACGCCGCCAGATACCAGCACCTGGCCTTTACCACCACCCAGCCCAAAAGCAGAGCCAGCGCAATCAGCAGAAAAGCGAATTCCATTCCCCCGCTGTACAGGGAGCCGCCGCCGAGCCACTGCCCAAACTGAAAGCGGTCCCAATTCCACCAGATCAGCAATCCCTCCAGAACCAGCAGGCCCAAGGCTATCAAGCTTCCGCAGCGCAGCTTGTGCATCACCGTGCCGCCCAGGGCAAGAAAAAAACACCAGACAAGGAGCGGCCCCGTCTCCACAGCAAACCGGCTGGTGGAGAAATAACTGCCCAGCCCTCCCGCCAGCAGGCAAAACAGCGTCATGGTATCCGCCAGCAGCAGAAGCAGTGCGCCGCGGCGGTTTTTCTCAGTCCGGCTCATATGGTCCCCTCCTCTGCGGTGATGTGGATATGGCAGAGGACCTCGTCCCGCTCCGCCGCCAGAGGCGACTCCAGAATTGAGCGGCCCAAGGCCGGGGCGGGTTCGGACAAAATGGCCGTCAGACACGCCTTCCACTCCCGTTCACAGCTGACGGCATACCGCTGTACCGTCCCCGTCTCCGGGTTGGCCCAGCGGATTTCATGGGGACGCTCCTGGTCCAAAAGAGCCTGGCTGTAACCCGCCAGGCGGTCCAGGACTTCGTCCAGCCGGTGGAGCGGTCCAAAGTGGTCGAAGGTCAGCACCGGCACAGGCCGCTTGTTCTCTAGAAATTCCCGGGCAACCAGCTCGTCACGCTTTGCGCTCATCTTCCAATGAATGGTCCGGGGACTGTCGCCGGGCTGAAAGGCCCGCAGGTCATAGTCCTCCCCGAAAACCGCCTTGCCCTGCGGCGTTGGAACGGGCGTCCCCTGGTCTTCCGGAAGAACCAGCGCGGCGGGACGTTCCGGAATAGGGCTGATGAGCAGTCTCCCCAGGGCCGGGGCGCGTACCGGCAGGGCGAACAGCCCCAGGCAGTCGCACACCCGCAGGCGGGAAAGCTCGCACTCCGCCAGTCCGCAGTGGACCGTCCCCGTCTCCCAAACGGCTTTATCGCCCGGAAGCGCGCCCCGCCGTTTTTCCCGGAAACACTTGGTTTCTCCCGTCAGGCGGTTGCGCAGGATGACCCGGCCCGATACGCGGGCAAGCGGAAGAGAAAACCGGTTTTCCAGGACCAGCGTCCAGGCGGCGGGACAGCCCCGCCGTACCTCGTCCCACTGCGGCGTCAGGCGGAAGCGAAGGCCCAGCATGGCAGGCAGACTTAGAAGCAGGCCCAGTAAGGGCAGGCATAAGGTCAGGACAAAAATATAGTGGAACAGGTAGCCCACGTCCAGAATCTGCCCCATCAGTGTGAACAGCAGCGCCAGAGCATACAAAATTCTTCTTCTCCACATAGCGGCTACCGAATGCGGGGCGGCTCTACCCCGTGAAGCGCGGCGTCCGCGATATCCGCCGCGCCAATTGTCTCCTCCGCCCAGGGGGCTAACAGCAGGCGGTGCGCCACGGCGTCCCGCCAGAGGCTCTGCACGTCATCCGGCACCACGTAGTCCCGGCCCCGCAGAAACGCCGCCGCCCGGCTCACCGACATAACCGCCAGAGCCGCCCGGGGGCTGGCTCCTTGGATAATCTGAGGATGTTTCCGGGTCGCGTTGACCAGCTTTACAATATAGCGGAGAATTTCGTCATCCACATGGACCTGGTCCACCTGCCGCCGCAGGTCCCGCAGGCCCTCCACCTCCACCACCCGCGCCGTGCCGTCCATACCCCGGCCGTACTGCCGCCGGCGCAGCAGCTCCAGTTCCTCCTCCGGGGTGGGGTATCCGATGCTCAGGCGCAGCAGGAAACGGTCCAGCTGGCTGTCCGGAAGGCGCTGGGTGCCGGACGCCCCTACCGGGTTCTGTGTGGCGATGACGGTAAAGGGGTCCGGAACGGGGTGGCTCTCGCCGTCTACCGTCACCTGTCCCTCCTCCATAGCCTCCAGAAGAGCGGACTGGGTACGGCTGGTAGCGCGGTTCAGCTCGTCCGCCAGGAAAAGATTGCACAGCACCGCTCCAGGCTGGTACTCCATCTTTCCTGCCGCTTTGTTATAGAGGGAAAAACCGGTGACATCCGACGGCATCACATCCGGCGTAAACTGCATACGGTGGAATTGCAGGCCCAGGGCCTTGGCATAGGCCAAAGCCAGCGTGGTCTTGCCCACGCCGGGGATATCCTCCAGCAGGATATGTCCCCGGGCCAGAATCGCCGCCAGAATTTTGAACAGCACGTTATCCTTGCCCACAATGGATTTTTTGACTTCGTTGACCACTTGGGCGGCCAGATTGTTATTTGCCATGCATTCGGTCCTTCCTTACGTAGATTTACAGCGGTTTCTATTGCCGCATTGATTTGCTCCGTTCCGCGCTGGAATGAGCCGTGATATGTTTACATCTATTATAACATATTCGCGGCTTCTTTTCACCAGTTTTTTCGTTAAATTACGCCCAGAGTACAACCACAACTATTTTGCAGGGAATAGGCCCAAAATTAGTGTCCGCAAGCTAATTTCTATATAGAAAGAAAGAAAAAAGTACGGTCTAGCCTCCATTGCCGCAGGCCGGCGTTCGCGGTTTCCCTCTGTTCCTGTCAACCCCCTCCTATGGTTTGACAAAAAGAGAAAGAACTCTGAAAAAAGTGACCGTCTCCCCCTCCGGTCATAACGGATACGGAACCGCCTAAACCACCGTCCGCACACGGTTTTGCACATTATCCACAAGGTTTTCCACATCATTATGTCAACGGAAACCCCACCGAAAAAGTACGAAAAAGAAGGGAAGCACACACGTTCGGGCTGTTTGTGGGAAAACCTGTGCAAAATAATGGCAAAATAGGAATCTTCCTCTTGTCAACAGCTGTATTCTCTGGTATAGTAAGAACGCTGTAATAGCCCTCTATCCTACCAAAAACCCTTGGAGGTCAAAATAAATGGACAACAAACACTTTTATATCACTACCCCAATTTACTACCCCTCCGGCAAACTCCACATCGGCCATGCCTACTGCTCCGTCGCAACCGACGCTATGGCCCGCTACAAACGGCTTCAGGGCTGCGACGTTATGTTCCTCACCGGTACCGACGAGCATGGGCAAAAAATTGAGGACAAAGCCCGAGAGGCCGGTGTCAGCCCCCAAAAGTTTGTGGACGATATCGTCACCGCCCCCGGAGGCGTGCTGGATTTGTGGAAGCTGATGGACGTCCGCTACGACCGCTTTATCCGTACCACCGACAACTACCATGTCGCCTCTATTCAGAAGATTTTCCGAAAGATGTACGACAAAGGCGATATCTACAAGGGGACCTATAAGGGCAAATACTGCAAGCCCTGCGAGAGCTTCTGGACCGAGAGCCAGCTGGCGGACGGCAAGTGTCCCGACTGCGGCCGGGAGGTCCAGGACGCGGAGGAGGAGGCCTATTTCTTCCGCCTCTCCAAGTACGCCGGGCGGGTACAGGACCTGCTGGAAAATACGGACTTCCTGGAGCCCCGCTCCCGGGTCCACGAGATGGTCAATAACTTCATCAAGCCGGGTCTGGAGGATTTATGCGTCTCCCGCACCAGCTTCACCTGGGGCGTACCCATTGATTTTGACCCGAAGCACGTGGCCTACGTCTGGATGGACGCCCTCTTCAACTATATGACCGCCCTGGGCTATATGAATGAGGAGCACCACGACTTGGATAAATTCTGGCCTGCGGATGTCCACTTTGTCGGCAAGGAGATTGTCCGGTTCCACGCCATTGTCTGGCCCGCCTTCCTCATGAGCCTGGATCTGCCCCTGCCCAAGAAGGTCTATGGACACGGCTGGCTCAATTTCAACGGCGACAAGATGTCCAAGTCCAAGGGCAACGTGGTGGACCCCTACCTGCTGTCCGGCCGCTACGGTGTAGACGCCCTGCGTTTCTTCCTGCTGCGGACCTTCCCCTTCGGGTCCGACGGCAACTTTACCAATGAACTGCTGATTCAAACCATCAATACCGACCTTGCCAACGATTTGGGCAACCTGGTCAGCCGCACCACCGCCATGGTGGAGAAATATTTTGGCGGAACCCTCCCGGAGGCCCGGCAGGCATCCCCCGCCGGCGATGAAATCATCTCCCTTGTTACGTCCCTCCGGGGCCGCTACGAGGTCCAGATGGAAAAATACCAGTTCCAAAACGCGTTGGAGGAGATCTTCAAGGTCATTCAGCGGGCCAACAAATATATCGACGAGAACGCCCCCTGGTCCCTCGCGAAAGACATGGATGCCAACGGCCCCCGGCTTGCCGCCGTACTGTATAACCTTCTGGAGACGGTCCGGGTCTGTACGGTTTTGCTGACGCCGTTTATGCCCGGCAGCTGTGAAAAGATTTTCGCCCAGACCGGCGCGCCCGCGGAAGGCCAGACCTGGGACAGCGCCGCCAATTGGGGCGTTCTCCCCGCCGGGGTGCAGGTCCGCAAGGGGGAGAATCTTTTCCCCCGCATTGACGTGGCCAAAGAGCTGGAGGAACTGGACGGATTGATGAAAGAGGCTCAAAAGGCCGCTCTGCCCTCCGTGGAGACCGAGCCGCTGGCGGCGGAGACCGTGGATTTTGAAACCTTTTCCAGAAGCGACCTCCGGGCCGTGAAGGTGAAGGACTGCCAGCCGGTAAAGAAATCCGACAAGCTTCTCCGGTTTATCCTGGACGACGGCACTGGTACGGACCGGCAGATTCTCTCCGGCATCGCCAAGTGGTACAAGCCGGAGGAGCTCGCCGGAAAGACCCTGGCCGCCATTGTGAACCTGCCCCCCCGGAAGATGATGGGGCTGGAAAGCTGCGGTATGCTGATTTCCGCCGTCCATACTGAGCAGGGGGAAGAAAAACTGAACCTCCTTATCCTCAATGACGCCATCCCGGCGGGCGCGAAGCTCTGCTGATACCGCCCTCAAAAAACAAAAAGGAAATCCCGGCGCTGGAAAAGCGCCGGGATTTGCCTGCCATCCCAATACGAGGAGTCTGTTCCACATGAAAACGCCAAAATCCCCTCCCGACGGTATGCGGGTGAAGGATATGACCACCGGGGAGCCCGCCCGCCTGATGCTGGCCTTCGCGCTTCCGCTCTTTATCGGTAACATCTTTCAGCAGGCCTACAACATGGTGGACACAATGGTCGCCGGGTATACCCTCGGCGACACCGCCATTGCCGCCATCGGGGCCACCTCAGCCCTTTATAATCTCATTATCAACCTCTCCTTCGGCCTCAACGGCGGCTGTGCCATTGTGGTCACCCAGAGCTTTGGAGCCCACGATGAAAAGAGGCTGAAACAGTCTATTGCCGGTATGCTGGTGCTGAACGCCGGAGCGGCGGTTATCCTTACAACGCTGTCTCTCCTGTTCCTCACCCCCTTGCTGCGGTTCATGAACACCCCCGACGCCATTTTTCAGCTGACCAGAGGGTATATCTCCATCATCTGCGCCGGACTGACCGCCACCATTGGGTATAACCTTCTGGCCGCGATTCTGCGGTCGGTGGGCAACAGCCGCACCCCTCTGGTCTTCCTTATCATCTCGTCGGTTCTCAATATCATCCTGGACCTGCTTTTTGTGGCAGTATTCCGCTGGGGACTGGCGGGAGCCGCACTGGCTACCGTAGCCGCTCAGGCGGTGTCCGCCATCCTCTGCGCCGGATATATGCTCCGCCACTACCGGGCGATCCTCCCCGGACGGGAGGAGTTTCGTATTCCCAAGGAGATAATGCTGGAGCTGCTGGCGTCCGGAGCGGCTATGGGGCTGATGTACAGCGTGGTGGATATCGGGTCCGTCATCTTCCAGCGGGCCAACAACATGCTGGGGGAGGTCATTATCTCCTCCCAAACCGCCGCCCGCCGCCTCATCAGCATCGGTATGGCCGTTCTGGGCACCATCAGCAACGCTCTCGCCACCTTTGTGGGCCAGAACTGGGGCGCGGGCAAGCCGGAGCGTATCCGTTCCGCCATCCGGAAGGCTCTGGTCATGGAGGTGGCCTGGTCGCTGCTGGCCTGCTCGGCGGCCTACGCCTTCGGCGGGGTCCTGGTCCGCTTTACCACCGGCACGGAGGACCCGGAAATCATCCGCAACGCCGCTATGAGCCTGCGCCTGCACATGACCTTCTTTCCCGCGCTGGGTATCCTGCTGTGCCTGCGTATGGCCCTGCAATCCATGGGCAAAAAGCTGGCCCCTATTTTCTCCAGCTGTCTGGAGCTGGGCATGAAAATTGTCGCCGCCAGTTACCTGATTCCCCGGTTCGGCTTCCTGGGTACCAGTATGACCGAACCCATCACCTGGACCATTATGGTCCTCTTCCTGGCTGCCGCGTACCTGTATCTCCGCCGGGAGCTTTTCGGAGAATCCGGCCTGAGTCTGAAAACCGGAGGCGCATCATGAAATCATCCCAGGATCTTCGTTCCGGCCTGCGGGCCGTCGACCACCGGAGCTACCCCGCCTATAAATCCCTGGCGGGGGCGTACTCCTTTGGCGGCTATACCCTATGCATTGAATACGTTCAGGGGGACCCCTTCGCCGCCCCCTCCCAATTAAGCGTCAAAGTCAGCCATCAAACGGCAAAATTTCCCAGCCGGTATTACGAGACCCGCTGGAACCGCACCGCCCTGGCGGACGACATTCTCCGCCGGTTCCGGCGGCAGGCGGACCGGTTCTGCTTTCAGGCCAAGGGCTCGGGCAAGAGCGGCCTGCTCTCTGTGAGCCGCTGCGGGCAGGAGGTTCTGGAGCGCACTGCCTGTGAGATTACCGGCGATGGAATCATACTGCGTTTTGAGGTGGGATTTCCCGCCAATGGGCGCACGATCAATGCCCCGGAGCTGGAAAAAATCCTTTTCCAGTTTGTGCCCGCCTGCGTGGAGGGAAGTCTCTACTACGACAGGCTTCCCAGGGCGGAAGTGGAGCGGGCCATATGCTTAGCCGAGGACCAGAGATTTATTCGGGAGGAGTTGGAGAAACGAGGCCTGACCGCTTTTGTGGCGGACGGCTCCATCCTGCCCCGGGAGAGCGGCGTATCCAACAAGCCCATGCGGGATGCCGAGCCCTTCCGTTCTCCGGAATCCATGGCGGTAACCCTGTCCCTGCCCCACAGAGGACCGCTCCGGGGTATGGGAATTAAAAAGGGAATCACCCTCATCGCCGGAGGCGGCTACCACGGCAAGTCCACCCTCCTGAAAGCCCTGGAGCGGGGCGTCTACAATCACATCTCAGGCGACGGCAGGGAGTACGTGATCACCTGTGCATCCGCCTTGAAAATACGCGCCGAGGACGGCAGAAAAATTACCGGCGCCGATATCTCCCTCTTTATCAACCATCTGCCCAACGGCAGGGATACTACCCGCTTTTCCACCCTGGACGCCAGCGGCAGCACCTCCCAGGCGGCTAACATCATAGAAGGCATAGAGTCCGGCAGCAAACTTCTGCTGCTGGACGAGGATACCTCCGCCACCAACTTCATGGTCCGGGACGAGCTGATGCAGCGGGTGGTAGGCCGGGATAAAGAACCCATCACCCCCTTTCTGGAGCGAGCTGCGGACCTCTACCGGGAGGCCGGGATTTCTATGATTCTTGTGGTGGGCAGCTGCGGGGCCTACTTCTATATCGCGGACCAGATCCTCCAGATGGATTCCTACCGAGCGGTGGACATCACGAAGGAGGCAAAGAAGCTCATCCAGGACTATCCGGCCCCCGCCCTCTCCGCGCCGGGCTTCCGCCTGCCCGGACTGCCCCGGGAGATCGACCTCTCCGGCGACTCCCAGACCCGAAAAAACTATCGGGGGGACGGTTATGTCAGGGAGCGGCTGAAAATCCGCCGGACAGGAAAAACCGCCTTTTCTCTGGGCCATACGGAGCTGGATTTGCGGTATGTGGAACAGCTGGTGGACGAGGAGCAGACCCAGGCCCTGGCCTATCTGCTGCGGTTCGCCAAGGAGAATTACGGCGGCAGGAATACCGGCGTGAAAAGCGTCGTGGATGCTCTGTGGCGGATTCTGGAGACCAAGGGACTGGCTGGCATCTGCGGGGAGAGGACGCCGTCCGGGCTGGCGATGCCCAGGATACAGGAGATTTTCGCCTGCTTTAACCGCTGCTGACCCGGGACGGACTGGTAAATTCTCCCTCCTCCCCTTTATTTTTCCTGAAATCTGCCGAATATACAGGTAGTAGGCTTTTTACGAAACAAGGGAGGGTATTTTATGCGCATAGAGAAGAGCAATATCTCCATGGCCGCCACCCGGACCTACCAAACGGAAGCCGAGGAGGTTATGGTGGCCGTCAACCGCCAGAACGGCGGGCAGCGAACTGTCACAGAAAAGGGCGTCACCCAGTCAAGGCAGCAGGCTGTGGAGGGAGGCGTTTCCCAGTTCAGCACCTCCAGAGACGGCGTCGTATTTGAGCAGGAGGAGGCCGGCATCTCCTATATGGAGGCCCAGCAGGACCTGGAAATCACCGCCAACCAGCCCAGACAAAGCTCCCAGGCCGCTGTCCAAGCCCCTAAGTGCGAGGATAACTGGCTGGACATTGTGAATAAGGTCAACGAGGACCCCAAAATTCAGATGCTCCGGAAAATGCTGGAGCTCCTGGAGCAGTTTACGGGAAAGAAGAGCGGCAAAAATATTTTGGACCTTCCGGCCGGCGGCACGGCACGGACCGGCGGCGTCTTCCAGATGAGCGCGGCGTCCGTCTCCATGCGCTATCAGGAGACCATGGCCCTGTTTGGCGGCGTATCCGCCGCTCCCGCCGCAAACGCGCAGGGCAGCGCCAACGGCCACTGGACCCGCCACGAGGTCCGCTCCGGCTTTGTTTCCGGAGAGGAGAACACCGCTTTTACCTCCAACGGCACTGTGGTTACCTCTGACGGACGCACGATCAATTTCGGCGTCTCTCTGGAGATGTCCCGCAGCTTTACCGAGGTGTACGCCAGCGTGAAGGACAGCGAGGCGGCATCCATATACACAGACCCGCTGGTTATCAATCTGGACACGGACGTAGCCTCTCTCTCCGATGTAAAATTCTATTTTGACCTGGATTGCGACGGAAAAGAGGAGCAGATTTCCGGCCTGAACGCCTCCAGCGGCTTCCTCGCGCTGGACCGAAACGGCGACGGCAAAATCAACGACGGCTCAGAGCTCTTCGGCGCCCGTACCGGAGACGGCTTCGGTGAATTGTCCCAGTACGACCGGGACGGCAACGGCTGGATTGATGAGAACGACCCTATTTTCTCAAAACTGAAGGTGTGGGTCAAGTGCGGCAGCGGCGAAGGGCAGCTGCTCTCCCTGTCCGAGGCGGGCGTTGGGGCCATTTTCCTGGGCAGTCAGGGGACCCAATTTGACCTTGCCAGTTCCCAGGGCAGCACCGGCGCGCGGGTCCGCCGGACAGGCGTATATTTGAAAGAGAGCGGACAGGTGGGGACGGTCCAGCACGTGGACTTCAAATCGTAACCTCTGTTTCCACAGCGTACAAATAGAAAGACCGGAACGCCATACCGTTCCGGTCTTTTTGTTATGTCTTGGCGTCTTCTGCTTTTTTAACGGGCAAAACGTTCCTTAATATACAACGCCGCGCCAATAGCGGTGGCATAGGTTGCGTTTTCCGGGATAATAAACCGGATACCGTGAAGCCGCGTAAACAGTGCGAAGCAGGCATCCGCCTGGGGCAGGTTCGCCATAAAACCGGTCAGTACCGCCGTCTCGCACCCGCACGCCCGGCAGCTCATCACCGCCGTGGTTCCGATAGACTGGAGCACCATATTCGCTACCCCGGCAGCAAAATCCCCCGCCGTGGCGTCGTCAGAGACGTTTCCAAAATTGGCGGCGGTGATATCAAAGGGCAGGGATGGGTGGGTATTCCGGGTGATATCCCCCACCGTCAGGTCAATATTGTTAATATCCCCTCCCGAGGCCAGCTTCACAATTTGCGCGTACTTCCGTGTGCCGCAAAGCCGTGAACACAGCCCCGCCAGGGTTCCTCCTCCTACCCCGGACCCGCACAGATGCCGGACCCTGCCGCCCTCCTCCGCCCAAATAAAGGCGGTACCGGTGCCCATACTCACCACCACGGCCCGGTCCTGCCCGCTGAGAGACAGCCCTCCTACACCCACAGCGGTGAATTCCTCTACCTTCTCCGTAGGAATGCCGTAAATATCTCCCTCCACATAGGAGGCCCCCACTCCCGTCAGGGCAATCCGGGACACATCGCTCAGCTGAAAGTTATTGGTAAAAAGAAAACTCCCCATTGCGCCGTAGAGAGAAGTAATAGGGTCCTGCGCCTGGACCCGCCGCATGGCAATCGCGTTGCCCCCGCTATCCAGTCCCACGATTTTAGTGGTGGACCCGCCAATGTCAATGCCTAAAATAATGGACATCATCGTTCGCCTCCATGGAGAGATGGGCCGCAGCGGTACGCTTCAGCGTTCTTATATTAGTGGAAAGAGAAAGAATTGTCAATTATAACGTTGCAAATTTGGAAAAAAAGATTATACTAGGCTGTAGATGGGGCCCCGCCGTTCCCCCACACACCAGCCGGACGGCACATTACATGAAAGAAACCGAGGATGCTAGTTATGGAACGCAAGGAGAAGCTGAACCTCGCCATGCTTTTCGATTTCTACGAAATGACCATGGCCAACGGCTACTTCCGCCGGGGGATGCAAAACCGCATCACCTACTTCGACGTATTCTTCCGCCGCGTGCCCGACGGAGGCGGCTTCGCCATCGCCGCCGGGCTGGAGCAGCTGGTAGAGTACATTCAGAACTTCCACTTCGACGAAGACGACATTGCTTACCTCCGCAGCAAAAACCTCTTCCAGGAGGACTTCCTGGACTACCTGCGCACCTTCCGCTTCACCGGCGACATCTGGGCCGTACCCGAGGGCACCCCTGTCTTCCCCGGCGAGCCCCTCGTCACTGTCCGAGCTCCCGCCGCCCAGGCCCAGCTCATTGAAACCTACGCCCTCCTCTGTATCAACCACCAAAGCCTCATCGCCACCAAAGCCAACCGGGTAGTCCGGGCCGCACAGGGCCGCACAGTCCTGGAGTTCGGTTCCCGCCGTGCGCAGGGAGAGGGCGGCGCCATCGTCGGCGCGCGCGCCGCTTACATCGGCGGCGTCCACGGCACCGCCTGCGCCGTCAGCGACCAGTCCTTCGGCGTCCCCGCCGCCGGTACCATGGCCCACTCCTGGGTCCAGATGTTCCCCTCCCAATACGAGGCCTTTAAAACCTACTGCGAAATCTACCCCACCAACGCCGTACTTCTCGTAGACACCTACAACACCCTGAAAAGCGGCGTACCCGACGCCATTCGCGCCTTTAATGAGGTCCTCAAGCCCCTGGGCATCACAAAATGCGGCATCCGCCTGGACTCCGGCGACATCGCCTATCTCTCCAAGGAGGCCCGCAAGCTCCTGGATGCCGCCGGCTGGCAGTCCTGCACCATCTCCGCTTCCAACTCCCTGGACGAAAACCTCATCCGGGACCTTCTCCTCCAGGGAGCGAAAATCGACTGCTTCGGCGTAGGCGAACGCCTTATCACCGCCCGCAGCGAACCGGTATTTGGCGGCGTATACAAGCTGGTGGCCGTAGAGGACCCCGACGGTACCATTAACCCCAAAATCAAAATCAGCGAGAATATTACCAAAATCACCACCCCGCACTTCAAAAAGCTCTACCGTTTCTTCGGCAACGACACCGGCAAAGCCATCGCCGACTACCTCACCATCCACGACGAATCCGTGGACGACTCCGCTCCTCTCGTCATCTTCGATCCCGACGCCACCTGGAAAAAGAAGGAGGTCTACGACTTTACCGCCAAAGAACTGCAAGTACCCGTCTTCCAATCCGGCAAACTCGTCTATAACCTCCCCTCCCTGGAAGCTATCCGCACCTACTGCGCCCAGCAGGTCGACACCCTCTGGGACGAGGTGAAACGCTTCGACAACCCCCACAAGTATTACGTAGACCTTTCCCAGCGTCTCTGGGACGTCAAACACGGCCTCCTGGAGAAAAACGGATAGGGTGTTCCGCTCTCTGCGGAGAGCGGCCAGGGGCGCCGCCCCTGGACCCCGCGGCCTTTGTAAAGGCCGGCGAAACTTTTAAAGGAGGCCCCCGTGAAGCGTCCCGTAAAACAGACCACTGAACGCCGTATTTCCGCCACCCTCCGTCTCGCTATGGTGGCTGTCCTGCTCCTGCTGAACATCGGCTCCGTCATCCTGCTCACTACCTTCCTCCAGGTCCATTCCGCTATCGCCTTTGCCCTCCTGGAGTTCCTTGCCATTGCCGTTGCCATCAATATCCAATCCAGCTCCGTCTCGGCCAGCTATAAGCTGGCCTGGACCCTGCTGGTCGTCGCCCTCCCCGTTGCCGGCCTCGTCCTCTACGTCCTCTGGGGCGGCAACATCCAAAGCAAACGCCTGAATCTCCTCCCCATCAAGCCCCCCTCCATCCTCCCCGCCCAGCGCGGCCAGTCCCGGGCCAATCAGTCCCGTCTCGCCGCCGCCCTCCCCAACTGGCGGCGCGCCTCGGAACTCCTCTCCCGCCGGGATTTCCTCCTTTACAGCAGCACTGCGGTCACCTATTTCCCCACCGGCGCGGAATTTTTCGACAACGCCCTCTCCCAAATGGCAAAAGCGAAGCGTTTCATCTTCCTGGAATATTTTATCCTGGCGGAGGGTCTCCTCTGGGACCGCTTCCTTTCCGTGCTGACAGACCGCGCCCGCCACGGGGTGGAAATTAAAATTATCTTTGATGACTTCGGCAACATCACCCGCATGAGCAACGAAACTATTGAGGAAATGCGTGCCAACGGCATGGAGGTCTCCGTTTTTAACCCCGTCCACCAGTACGTCAACCGCCTGTACTTCAATTACCGCGACCACCGGAAAATCCTCTGCGTAGACGGCCAGTTTTCCTACACCGGCGGCGTCAACGTGGCTGACGAGTACGCGGACTACGTCCGCCGCTTCGGCGAATGGAAAGACGGCGGCATCCGTCTCGACGGCCCCGGAGCCTGGGGCCTTACCTCCCAGTTCATCCACATGTGGGAAATGCTGGGCAACCACATGCCCAACGAGGACGATTACTACCACCCCATAGAGGACCGGGATACCGGCGGCTTCTGCCAGCCCTTCTCCGACGGCCCCATCAACAACCCTGACAACCCCGCCGAGGACATGTACCTCCAGTGCATCAGCAACGCCCACAATTTTATCTGGCTTACCACCCCCTACTTCGCCGTAGAGGACAGCATGGTACGCGCCCTCTGTATGGCGGCTGAAAGCGGCGTGGACGTCCGCCTGCTGCTGCCGGGCATCCCGGACCACAAATACACCTATATTGTGGCTCGTTCCCACTACGAGAGGCTTCTGCGCCACGGAGTCAAGCTTTACGAATTTACCCCCGGCTTCCTTCATGCCAAGAGCTTTGTTGCCGACGGCGAAACCGCCATGGTCGGCACCATTAACATGGACTACCGCAGCTTCCAGCTCCACTACGAATGCGGCGTCATGCTCTACGGTACGCCCGCTATCCAAGACATCATCCGGGACCTGGAGGGCATAATGGCCCGCAGCCGCCGGATAGAGCTGGACCAGTGGAAGCGGCGTTCCCTTCCAGGCCGCGCACTGGAAAAGGTTCTGCGCGTTTTTTCTATATGGATGTAACACCAGAAGAAAGGAATCCCTCTATGCCAGGTTTAACCCACATCTACTGCGGCGACGGCAAGGGCAAGACGACTGCCGCGCTGGGACTTGCCCTCCGGGCCGCAGGCAGCGGGAAAAAGGTTCTGCTGCTCCAATTTTTCAAGGACGGCAAAAGCTCAGAGTTTGCCGCTCTGTCCCAGGTAGAAAATATAACGGTTATCCCCCAAACCCGAACCTTTGGCTTCAGCTGGACTCTCTCCGGCGCGGAAAAGGCGGAGGCAAAAGCCTACTACTCCGGCCTCCTGGAGACGGCCTTCGCCCAGGCGGAAGCTGTCGGACTCCTGATACTGGACGAGGCCATGAGCGCCTGTACCACAGGTATGATTGACGAAAACCGGCTTCTATCGCTTATGCGTCAAAAGCCGGAGGAGCTGGAGCTGGTTTTGACCGGCCGGAATCCGCCCCAATCCTTGCTGGACGCGGCGGACTACGTGACGGAAATGCGCAAAATCAAGCACCCCTATGAGCAGGGCGTCGCCGCCCGTCTGGGGATAGAATATTGAGGAGGAAAACGCCATGCGCGCTTATGAACGTCTGCTGAACTATGTAAAAATTAACACGGAATCCGCTGAAGGCACCGGCACCTCTCCCAGCACCGCCTGCCAGTGGGACCTGGCCCGTCTGCTGGAAAAGGAACTGCAAGAGATGGGCCTTCAGGATGTCCGTATCAGCCAATACGGCGTGGTAACGGCGGTACTGCCCGCCACCCCCGGCCATGAAAACGCCCCCGCCCTGGGCTTTATCGCCCACATGGACACCGCTCCCGCTTTTTCCGGCAAGGATGTCCAGCCGCTTCTCCACGAGAACTACGGCGGCGGGGATATTGCTCTCCCCAACGGCGGCATTGTCATCCGTCCTGCCCAGTTCCCGGAGCTGGAGCGGATGACGGGCCGTACCCTCATCACCGCCAACGGCTCCACCCTTCTGGGGGCCGACGACAAGGCGGGCATTGCGGAGATTATGACGCTCTGTGAGGAGCTCATCGCGGAAAACCTGCCCCACGGCAAGCTCTGTGTGGCCTTCACCCCGGACGAGGAGATCGGCGAAGGCGCGGACCACTTCGACGTACCCGGTTTCGGCGCGAAGTACGCCTACACCTTGGACGGCGACCTGGAGGGCGGCATTGAGTATGAGAACTTCAACGCCGCCTCCGCCAAGATAGAGATTACCGGCGTATCCGTCCATCCCGGCAGCGCAAAGGACACCATGGAGAACTCCCTGCTGATCGCCATGGAGCTTAACGCCAAGCTTCCTGCGGATGCCATTCCCGCCCGCACGGCGGGCTACGAAGGGTTCTTCCATCTGGACGAGATGTGCGGCGACACGGCCTCCTGTAAAATGGCGTACATCATCCGGGACCATGACATGGAGAAATTTGAAGCTAAAAAGGCCCTAATCGAGGATGCGGTCCGGGCCGTCCAGGAGGCCCACCCCAAGGCTGAGATTCGCCTGAACCTGCGCGACAGTTACTACAACATGTCCGGCCAGCTCAAGGACTGTATGCATCTTATTGATAACGCCCGCAAAGCGGCGGAGCAGGCGGGCTTGACTCCGGTGACTGTGCCCATCCGCGGCGGCACAGACGGCGCGCGTCTCAGCTTCATGGGTCTGCCCTGTCCTAACCTGGGCACCGGCGGCTTCAACTTCCACGGTCCCTACGAATGCGTCAGCGTGGAGGGGATGGACAGCGTGGTAGCCATGCTGAAACATCTCGTGTCATTGTATATGTAAGGGAAACGCCCCAAGCGGCGTCTTGGGCATGTTTTGCCGGGGATAGGGATTTACCCGCCCCGGCAAAATCATTTTCTGCCGCGCGGCGGGAGGTTCAGCGTATATGCCGAAGCTTTGTAACAACCCTGTCGCGGAACTTCCGCAAGCCGCTGCGGCGGTCCTCTGGCAGCGTGATTCCACAAACCCCGGCAACTCTCTCGACAGTCTGATAAATATTTATGCTGTCCGTGTGAATTTTATATTCCGTAATATCCTCGTCAAACGCCCGGATACATCTGTCAATCTGCTGGGCCCCCCAAGAGGACGGCCCCTCAAACCTGGAGGCAAGACGCTTTAAAAGCGTTTCCCTTTCCGCGTACAAGATAATGTGTTTTACATCATGTTTTTCGGACAGTTTCCCGATAATCTCATCGTAATACACGCGGTTGGTGACTGTCATGGGGACAATGACCGTGCCGCCGTACTGCTGGGAAATATACTCCAGCATCTCAAAATTAAACCTGCGCCAAACCGGGTAGTCCTGAAAATCCGGGACAGAGAGAGACGGCGGGATATTATCTCGGATGAAAAATCCCACGTTTTCCGGATCATAAACATACGAATTTTTAAGTCTGCGCTGCAACTCAAAGGCTGTCTGGGTTTTGCCCGCGCCAAACGCGCCGTTTAACCAAATAATCATCTCATCACCATCGTTTGTTAATTTAATTGAGAACCCGCCGCGCTCTTGCTTTTCCGGCCCAAAAATGATAAACTCAGGGTCAATACAATATACTTTTTTCTGGGAGGCCGCTATGAAAGTCCGCTGCGAATACTGTCAAAATATAATGGAGGAAAAGGAAAAAATATGTCCCTTCTGCGGGAGTCCTCTTCCGGAATCTCCGCCGCGCCCCCAGCCCAGAACTTCCGTCCGCAGCCGGCGGCCCCTGCTGATGCCGCTGCTTGCCGCGCTGGCGGCGGTAACGCTGCTGGCGGCGTACCCTATACTCGCCCGGGGCAATTCCCCCCGAGGCTCTGGACAGTCCATCTCCGAGGCCCTGGCGGAGGTCAACGCCGGGACTGCGGCAGGAGAAACTTACGTGACAGTCGTCAACTACTACCTGGAGGCCGGAGACATAGAGACCGCTTACCGCGCCTCCTGGGAACTTCTGCTATTGGATGTGGAGTACGGCGAGTGGTGCGTGGAACAGTTTCAGACCTTCAACCGCCGGGACCTGGCGGCGAAGCTGGCCCTGGCCTTCACCGCTCGCGGCGGCTCTCAGGAGCTTCTCTCCCAGCTGGCGGACACGCCCCTCTCGGAACTTCTGCCGGATTCTCCCCTGTGTCAGGCCATGGAATTGGTTTTGGGCCGCACCGCCGGGAATATCGTCCTCAAGGACCTGCAAAGCGTCACGGGACTCTCCATCGGGGCGGGGGACCGGCTGACCAACGCCCAGGAAATCGGCGTTGCCTTTGATGAAGACGGGGCGGAGTTGGTGACGGTGTCTGTGGAGTACAGCGGCGGCAACACCGGGAGCATGGGTCTTATCTGCTTCCAGGGTCTGCGGCGGCTGACCCTCTCCAGCGCCCACGTGAAGACCTCGGAGGACTTCCTCCTGCCGGGCCTGCGGGAGCTGCGCCTGCTCATTCGGATGGACGGCAAGGATTTGAGCGGCTTTTCCCACCTGAAAAATCTGGAGCGTTTGCAGATTGGCGGCCCCAGTCTGGTAAGCTTGGACGGCCTGGATGAAATGCCCGCGCTTACTTCCCTCACCCTCTTTGATACAGGCCTTACGGACCTCTCCTCCCTGGCCTCCCGGAGCCGGATTACCGAGCTGGCCCTTCTGGATAACGACCAGCTTACCAGCGTAGCGTCGCTGGCACAGGCGGCGCATTTGGAAAAGCTGACCCTCTCCGGGAAGACCTTTACAGACCTTTCGCCTTTGGCATCCCTGACAGGGCTCTCCAGCCTCACCGTGGAAAGAACCGCTATCCGGGACACCGGGTTTTTGTCCGGATTGTCCGGCCTGAAGGAGCTCTCCCTGATAAGCAACAGGGAGCTGGAAGCAGTACCTGAGCTGGCGGGGATGCCCGGACTGGAGCGGCTGACCCTCGACGATGACGGTTACGTCACCAAAGAGGACTTGAGCGGACTGACCGGCCTGCGGGCGTTGGACCTGGAGCTGAGCCGGAACCTCACTTTCCTGGAACCTCTGAGCCGCCTGGAGGAATTGACCCTCCATTTCAGCCACTCCGAGGTTGACCTCACGCCTTTGAAGCAATTGATAAACCTCCAGCGTTTTCGGGTACGCGGGGCCAGCTTTACCCAGCTTTACGGCTTGGATGCCCTGCGGAATCTGCCGCTGGTCGAGCTGGACTTATACGATTTGTCCTTCTACGGGCCAATCACCCCGCTGCTGGAGATTACCACGCTGGAAGAGCTGTCCCTTGCGGAGGTCTCCTCCGAAGGCACAGACTACGGCAAATTTGCCAATCTCACCCGCCTGCGCACGCTGAACCTGGACGGCTACCGAGATATGCTCGACCTGCCGCCAGGACCCGACGAAACCTATTGGAGCTATGAGGCGGGTCCGGCGTCTGTGTTTGTGGACCAGCTGGGCCTGCTGGCAGGGCTGGAGGAACTGCGCCTGGCGGGGTGCGGCGTGGAATCTATTGAGAGCCTTTCCAGTCTCACCAGCCTGCAATACCTGGACCTCTCAGACAATCAGATCTCTGACGCCGCGCCTTTGGCGGGATTGGATGCGCTTACATACCTGAACCTTGCCGGTAACCGAATTGGGGATCTCTCCCCGGTAGAGGACCGCGAGGGCTTGACCCTGATTCGCTGAAAGGAGAACCCCCATGGCTCTGTTTCAAGTGATAAAGTTCGACGGACCTGCCCACATTTTAGTTTGGAAACACCCCAAGGAGGACATGAACACCGGCTCCCGGCTGGTGGTAGGTCCCTCTCAGGAGGCGGTGTTCGTTCGCGGCGGACAGGTGTGCGATGTGCTGGGTCCGGGCAGCTACGTGCTGGACACCGGAAACCTGCCGGTTCTCTCCGGACTGGTGAAGCTGCCCTTCGGGAAAAAGTCCCCCTTTACGGCGGAGTTGTTTTTCGTCAACAAGCTGGACATTCTGGACATCAAGTGGGGGACCTCCCGGCCTATCCAGCTCCGGGACCCGGTATATAACGTGGCCGCTCCCCTGCGGGCCTTTGGCCAGTACGGTGTCGCGGTGGCGGATTCCCGGCTCTTTCTGGAACGCCTAGCCAACGCGCCCCGGCTCTACGCTGCCGGGAATCTGGCGGAGTATCTCCGGGGTATCGTGGGCAGCCGGTTTGCAGAGGAACTGTCAAGCTGTTTGATGGGCAAAAAAATTAGTTTTCTGGAGGCTAACGCCCACCTGACAGAGATCGCGGAGGGGGTGGCGGCGGCGGTGCGTCCCCTGCTGGCGGAATACGGCGTGCGGCTGGTGAACTTTTGCGTTGCCTCTATCAACGTTCCGGAGGGGGACCCGTCGGTACGCAGGCTGCGGGAGGTGCTGGACCGGCGGCATGAGATGGACGCTCTCCAGTTCAACTACGAAAAAAGCCGCAGCTTCGACGTTCTGGAAGAAGCGGCCAGAAATCTCAGCGGCGGCAGTGAAGCTGTGGGAACCGGTATGGGCGCGGCTCTGGGAGCGGCCATGGGCGCGCTGGCCCGGGAGACGCTGCAAGGTCAAACACTGGGACAGAAGCCCGGTTTTTGTTCCGCCTGCGGGGCGGCTCTGGCGCCGGACGCCGCCTTTTGTGTCAAATGCGGTAAAGCGGTGGACATCCGGTGCCCCCGGTGCGGCGTGGCGGCTCAGCCAGGAAGCCGCTTCTGCGGCAAATGCGGGTGTTCCTTGACGTGATTTACTCCACCCGGACGCCCTTCTCCCGCAGGCGTCTATAGACGAACTCCCGGAAAAGGGTGTAGGCTACGGATGTCAAAGGAATAAAGAGAATCATCCCCATAACGCCCATCAGACTGCCGCCCAGAGACACCGCCGCCAGCACCCAAATGGAGGGCAGGCCCACGGAACTGCCGACTACCCGCGGGTATACGAGGTTCCCCTCCACCTGCTGTAAGGTGAGGAACAGGATAACAAAAAACAGGGCCTGCATAGGGGAAACCACCAGAATCAGGAATGTGCCCACGGCACAGCCGATGAACGCGCCCACAATGGGGACCAGCGCGGTGACGGCAATGAGACACCCCACCAGCAGGGCGTAGGGCATCCGGAGAAGGGTCATGGTGACAAAGAACATGGCCCCCAGAATCACCGCCTCCACACACTGGCCAGTGATGAAGCTGGAAAAGACCCGGTGGCTCAGGCGGCAGATTTCCACAATCCGTCCGGCGGGCGCCTGGGGCAGGAGGGCGTAGAGAGCCTTGCGGCACTGGAGGCCCAGTTTCTCCTTTTGCAGCAGCACATAGATGGCGAACACGAAGGACACAAACCCGCTGCTGAGGGCGCTGACGATACTCCTGGTGGCGGATATTGTGGAGCTGAGGACACTGCCAAAGCCGTTTTTCACGAAGTCCACCGTGCTGGCCAGGAGGGATTCCCAGTCAAAGGTCAGGCTCTCCAGCCATTGGATCATCTGCGGATACGCGGCAAACTGCTCCTCCGCCCAGGGGACAAACCGCCAGAAGGCATCCATAATCCGGGTTCCCAGACCGGAGACACTTTCCGCCAGCTGGGGGACGATTACCAGCACCAGCAGCAGAAGAATCACCGCCGCCAGAATAAAGGTCAGCAGCAGGCTCAGAGCTCTGGCAAGAGCCGGAGAGAGACTGCGTCTTCCAGCGCGGACCGGGCGGGAAAAGAGGGTCTTCTCCAGGAAACGCATGGGTACGTTCAGCACAAAAGCCAACGCCCCGCCCAACAGGAGCGGCGAAACGATACTCCACAAAAAGCCCAGGGCGGCCGCCGCCTTGTCCAAATGCTGCATCCCCACCAGCAGCAGCACGGCAAAGGCGATCAGCGCCGCGATTTTCTTCATATTGGTACGGTTAAGCTCCATAGGGTCCTCCCGCCGTCCCCCCAGGGACGGTCTCTCTTTCATATAATGCCCTATGGTAGCGCGTCCGGCAGGACCCGTCAAGAGCAAATCTGTGAACTTTTACCCTTTCCACCTTTTCTTTCCAGGAGAAGTGTGCTATACTATATCCGCTAATGATGCAACCATGGAGGCGGCTATGAATAAAAATTTCCACCGCGACTACGCCGAGAGCGTGGGACATTTCTGCCAGAGCATTCCGGCGGAGCTGCATATCACCAGCCAGGAAATCGACACCTATTTCCGGGCCTGTACGCTGTGCCTTTGGGCCGCGTCCAGCGGAGGCCCCAGGGAGCGGGGCGGAGATGTGACCGGCATAAACCAGATTTACACAGACCGGCAGGTCAAATTTTCCCCGGAGCAGTTTGAAAAGGCCATCGGCTACTATCAGTCCAACCCAAACTACACCGTAGGGGTGCCGGACTTCTTCCAGAAGCTGGTTCAGGCGGACACAGAGGCCAACACCAGTTCCAGCCGTACTTTCGCGGAGGTACAGAAGAACCTGCTGATGCTCCTCGCGTCCTACGACGGGTCCTTCTCTTACGCGGAGAGCCGCCGGATTACCCTGCTGTACAACCAGCTGACAGCGGCCTGCGACCAGGCCGGAGTAGCGGGAATCACCGCCACGCCCGGCCCCGAGGCCTATCTGGGCGGAGCGGAACCGCCGGATACCTCCCGCCAAGACGCGGGACGGGCGCTTAACGACCTGATGGACGAATTCAGCAAGGTTATCTCCCGGGACCGCACGAGAGACCTGTTCAGCGATTTCTACGGCACGCCGAAAAAGCCGGATATGCGGGACCCCATGTCCCCCCTGCCCTTGTCGGGAGGCCCCGCCGGACCGGAAAAAGAGGGCCAGCCCTCCGCCGGACCGGCTCCAGCGGACAAGGAGCCCGAGCCGCCCAAGCCCACCTTGGAGGAGGCTATGGCGGAGTTGGATGAGCTTATTGGGCTGGATATGGTGAAAAAGGACGTGGACAGCCTGGTAAACCTGGTAAAGGTCCGGACCATGCGGAAGGAACGGGGTATGAAATGCCCGGATATGAGCTTCCATCTGGTGTTTTCCGGCAACCCCGGCACGGGTAAAACCACGGTAGCCCGGATTGTGGGAAAGATTTACAATGCCCTCGGCATCCTCAGCAAAGGCCATCTGGTGGAGGTGGACCGCAGCGGACTGGTGGCGGGCTACGTGGGCCAAACCGCCATTAAAACCCAGGAGGTTATCAATAAAGCCCTGGGCGGCGCGCTGTTTATCGACGAGGCCTATTCCCTGGCCCCGGAGAACGCGGACAAGGATTTTGGCCAGGAGGCCATCGACACCATCCTGAAGGCTATGGAGGACCACCGGGATGATTTAGTGGTTATCGTGGCGGGTTACGCCACCCTGATGCCGCGGTTTATCGACTCCAATCCGGGTCTGAAATCCAGATTCAATAAGTATCTCTACTTCGAGGATTACAACGGGGACCAGCTCTATGAGATTTTCCAAGGCCGGGTGAAGCGCAACGACTACAACCTGGACGAAGCCGCCGGACAGGCGGTCAGGGAACATCTGGAGGAGCTCTATGAGGACCGGGATAAAAATTTTGGCAACGCCCGGGATGTACGTAACCTCTTTGAGAAGATTGTCGCGAACCAGGCCGACCGGGTGGCGGGGCTGGAGTCCCCCACAGACGAGGATATCCGTACCATCACCACCGCGGACCTGGAGGGCCTGATGGATCTGCCCCTGGAAAAGCCGGAACAGGATCTGGAGGAAAAAAGCGGCGAATAACCACGCGGCGGGATGCGGTCCTTCTGCCGGACTACATCCCGCCGCTGTTTTGTCTTGTCACCCAACCGTGTTGCAGCTGACAAAGCGCACGTCTCCGTATTCTTTTAAGAAAAGGTCCAGCTCCCGGACGGTCAGCTCCCGGGGTACCCGCGCCACCATGTCATAGGTAATGTATCCGTCCTCATGGTAAGTAATCCGGCACTCCACAGTCCGCATTCGCTCTCTTTCCAGGAAGCCGTCAAAGGCCGCCTGAAATTCGACGCTGTTTTGTACCGTAAACTGTAAATGACGGTAGAAGAGGGAGTCCGTACCGACCACAAATTTATGGGTCAGGATTTGCAGCACCCCCACCAGCACAGACGCGAAAATGCCGATGCCGTACATCCCCGCGCCGATAGCGAGGCCAATCCCCGCTGTGGTCCAGAGTCCGGCGGCGGTGGTCAGGCCCTTGATGGAGCTGCCATGTTTAAAGATGACTCCAGCGCCTAAAAAGCCGATGCCGCTGACCACCTGGGCGGCGATGCGGGCGGGGTCCGCGCCTCTGGTGCCGTTGAAATACAGACCCGCAGCGCCGGTGAGGTCGGCAAAGCCGTATTTTGAAACCACCATCAGCAGCGCCGCGCCGCAGCAGACAATAATGTGGGTCCGAATGCCGGCCTCCTTGTAGCGTTTGCTCCGCTCAAAGCCGATGCCGGCCCCGCAGAGACTTGCCACCAGAATACGCAGAATAAAGTCCAGATTTTGCAGCAAGGAAAACTGACTGTTCAAATATTCGACCAGAAGCACGGGACATCCCTCCTTTTCCGCCAGTATATCACAGGATACCGGCTTTGGCAACGGCAAGGCCCCGGCCGCAACCAACGGCCGGGACCTTAAACGCGCTATTTACTAAAAATAAAAACCTTTTCTCCCGGGCTTGCCATGCCCAGTTCTTCACGGGCGATATCCTCAATCAGGTCCAGATTGTCGCGATTGGCGATATCCTCCGCCAGTCTGGCGTTGGTGGACTCCAGCTCCTCCAGCCTGGCCGCGTATATGGCTTCCTCCTTCTGGGCGGCCTGGATTTGACCGGCCAGATTCACGATCTGCACGCCCACGCCGATAAACAGTACCAGCAAAATCATCGCTGTCAGCTTGCTGCTGGGGCGTTTCCGTTCTTTTTTCTTCTGGTTTTGAGCGGCCTTGTCTGACGCTTTTGCCATCGCCTCATCTCCCTCCTCCGGCGCGGAGGACCGGTTCCGGCGCCGTTGTGTAATTCTTATTGTAACCCAACCTTTCCCAAAAGAAAAGAGTTTTTTGCCGGAACGGCATCCTTTTTTCAGAAATTTTCCCGCGAGCCGCACAGGAGCCAGCAGAATTTCCAGCCAAAAATCCCACAAAGGCCGCAGAATTTGGCTAAAAAGGCAGAAAAACAGTACCGCTCCCCCTAAAGCCCCCGCCAGCACAAAAATATGCAGTTCGCCGCTGCCGGCCATAACAAAAAAGAACAGAGCCGCCCCGGCCACCAGGCAGTACACCGCGTCCAACAGGCTGCCCCAGAGCTTCCCGCCCAAACGCCGGAGGGCCCGCAGCAGGTCATAGACCAGTCCCAGTGTCCCTCCCAGCAGGATGGAGCGCAGGAACATCGCCAGCTGCTCGGAAATATAGACACTCATACCGCTCAGCCAAACAGCCGCCGGAGGAAGCCGCCCTGTCCGCCGGGGGCGTTGTCCTCGTAAAGCAGGGTGTGGATGGAGCCGTCCACATGGAGCTCGCCGCCGTCCAGATTCAGCTTGCCGATGTGGAGTCCCGTGCCGCCCACCACCAAGGTCCCGGCGGTGGTAGACATCACAATCTCCTCCTCGTCAAACCGCTCCACCTCTTCCACCCCGGTGACCACCAGCCGTTCCCGTCCGTCCAGCTCCAGGCGGTGCTGCATCGCGCTCATATCTTCATAAGGCATGAAAAGACCTCCCATATCCATGTTTCACTCCATGTATATGGGGGGTCTGTCCAATTTATGCGTCCAAATGCGCTCAGGGCGACGGAACTTCCCGGTACATGGCGGAGGCATCCGCCTTGCCCACATTCTCCCGTACCTCCAGCACCTCCACGGCAAGGGTGCGCTCGCCGAAGCGGATAGCGATAACGTCGCCCTCCTTCACCTCGTAAGAGGCCCGGGCGGTTTTCCCGTTGACCGTGACCCGCTCATTGTCGCAGGCCTCGTTGGCTACAGTCCGGCGTTTAATCAGCCGGGATACCTTCAAATATTTATCCAGCCGCATAAGGGCCTCCTCTCTGCTGCGGTTGACCCGCAAAAGCGTTGGAAAAAGACAAGAGTGCGGCTCCCGCCGCACCCATGACTTACTTTATTGCGCCACAGCGTCCTTCAGAGCCTTGCCGGGCTTGAAGGCGGGCACCTTGGAGGCGGCGATGGGGATGGGCTCTTTGGTCTTGGGGTTGCGTCCCATACGGGCCTCTCTCTTCTTTACCTCGAAGGTTCCGAAGCCTACCAGCCGGATTTCCTCGCCCTCCGCCAGCGCGGCGGTGATGACATCCAGCGCGGCGGTGACGGCGTTCTCAGCGTCCTTCTTGGACAGCGCGGCCTTTTCCGCCACTGCGTTAATCAGTTCGGACTTGTTCATTTTAACATAGTCTCCTTTTTATTTCTTTCGTAAGGCGGCGTCTCAAGGGGCGCGCCCAGTTGATACACAACTTAATCTAACATATTTTTCCCTCAGTTGCAAGTTTTTTATCCATCAAATTCAAAAAGGCTGAAGTAGTAGATTAAATGCAGAAAAGGTTTTTGAACTTTTTTCTGCATTAT
>CAMSIF010000007.1 GCA_947058885.1 uncultured Clostridia bacterium | reverse complement strand
CCCTTGGGTGCGCTCTGTACCATTGAGGGCTCTGGGGCCTCCCTCTTGTTCTCGCGAAATCGCTCGCGTCCCCAACCCCGCGGCGTCGGGCTGCGCTAACTGCACAGCCGGACGCCGGGACACTCCTGGTGACGGCAGTAACCGCCTATCGTCCCAGATTTTGTTTCATTGAAACTGCGGCGGAATCCACTGCGTCGGTAACCGACTGCATCGCTTTGCCAGCAGTTGTCCGCTTGCCCTTAGCCGTATGCAGAGCAACGTCTGCGGCGACTCCTGCCGCCGCCCCCAGCAGTATCCCCTTCATAAATCCGTTCATATACAATCCCTCCTCTCGTCCGCCCATAGTATTTACCGCCTTGGCGGAAATTAACCGTTTCTTTTTTAGATAATCCCGCTCAAAAGAAAAAAGCGCGTGAGAAACATTCCCTGTCTCCCACACGCTCTTTACCGCATTAAAAACGTTCCCGCAGCAGCTTTTGCGCTTCCTCGCTTCCGCCGCCAGCCGCAATCTCCAGCCAATACCGGGCCTTTTTCGGATTTCTGGTCTCCGCCCGTCCGCAGAAGTACATTCGTCCGCACTTCATCTGCGCCTCTACGGACCCCTGCTTGGCCGCCTGCTCGTACCAGCTCAACGCCCGCTTCATATTGACCGCCGTTCCACAGCCGGTCTCATACATCTCCCCGCAGGCCAGCTGCGCCTCCATATAGCCCTGCTTGGCCGCCCGCTTGAACCAGGTCAGCGCAAGCTTATCGTTGGGTTCCGCCGCAACGCCCTTGCGGTACATATGTCCGCAGAGGAATTGCGCCTGCATATGACCCAGCCCGGCGGCCCGGGTGAACGCCTCCAAAGCCTCCGGGTAGCTCTTGCTCTCGCATAGGCGCATCCCGGCCTCGAAACTGGCCTGCCCGGACGAGTCCTCCGGCTCTTCCGAAGCTTCCCCCGAAACGGCCTCTGAAGATCCCTGTTCTTCGTCATAAAACATTTTTTCCGGGTCAAAGTCCGTTTCCAGCGGCGCGGTAAAAAGGTCCTCCGCAGCCTGCTCCTCACCGGCGGAAGGGGGAAGCTCCTGCGCGTCTGCCTGAGGCTGTTCATTCTTTCCCTTATTTTTCTGGTTTTTCCCCGGCATTTGCAGAAATGTCAATGTCTTGGCAACGTAATCTTTCAGCACGCTCGTCCCACCTCTCGAAATTGCTTCTTTGTTTCCGGTGCGGAGTATATTATATACAGACAGAGGGAGCTTGTCAAATCCCTCTCTGGAGCTGTCCGTCCTCCCTCCCGCAGAGCGAGGGGAGAAGGCCTCTGCGGCCCTCTCCCCCAACAGATAAAATTCTTGCGGCGGAACCGGCGCCGCTTACCGGTCCTTCTCCAGCATAGTCTGGAGTCCGGCGGCAAGACCCGCCAGCCCCTGTATCTCGCTGGGGATAATAATCTTTGTCGCTTTCCCGTCCGCGGCGGCCTGGAAGGACTCCAGGGCTTTAATCTTCACCACCTGCTCATTGGGATTGGCCTCGTTGAGCAGTTTAATGGAATCTGCCATCGCCTGCTGGACCTTCAAAATCGCGGCGGCCTTGCCCTCGGCTTCCAGAATCGCGGCCTGCTTGGCGGCGTCCGCCCGGAGAATCGCGGACTGCTTCTCGCCCTCCGCCACCAGAATCTGGCTCTCCTTCTGGCCCTGGGCCTGGAGAATGGCTTCCCGGCGTTCCCGCTCCGCCCGCATCTGCTTCTCCATGGAATCCTGAATATCCCGGGGCGGGATGATGTTTTTCAGCTCCACACGGTTGACCTTGATGCCCCAAGGGTCGGTGGCCTCGTCCAGGATGGCCCGCATCTGGGTGTTGATGTGGTCCCGGCTGGTGAGGGACTGGTCCAGCTCCAGATCGCCGATGATATTCCGCAGGGTGGTTGCGGTGAGGTTTTCAATGGCGCTCATGGGGTGCTCCACGCCGTAGGTATACAGCTTGGGGTCGATGATTTGAAAATAGATGACGGTATCAATCTGCATGGTGACATTGTCCTTGGTAATGACAGGCTGGGGCGCAAAATCCACCACCTGCTCCTTGAGGCTGACCTTCTTGGCCACGCGGTCAAAGAGGGGCAGCTTCACGTGGGGTCCCACGCCCCAGGTGACGTGATAGGCCCCCAGGCGTTCTACCACGTAGGCCCGGGACTGCTGAACCACATGGATATTGGTAACCAGCAGAATGAGGAGAATCACGCCAATCGCAATCAGGATATACGGCATAACAGGTACCTCCTTGTAAGATAGGATACTGTCAGTATATCACATTCCCCGCGCCATTTCCACCACAAATTACTTTTTTTGCCGGCAGCGCGGGTCCGCAATTTCCGCAATTCAACATTGACTTTATTTCTTGAGAGTGGTAGAGTAAAAACGCAAAAGAAGCCAAATCCGCGAAAAATGAAGGAGACCGCATATGGAGCGTTACTATCAGCCCGAAATTGAGACCGCCTCCAGGGAACAAATCCTGGCCTGGCAGAATGAGCGGCTGCTCAGGCAGGTGCGGCATGTCTGGGACAATGTGCCGTACTACCACAAAAAAATGGAGGAGAAGGGCGTCTCGCCGGAGGACATCCGGAGCGTTGACGATTTACACAAGCTGCCCTTCCTCACAAAGGACGACCTGCGGGAGGCCTACCCCTACGGCCTTTTGGCCAAGCCCCTCAAGAACTGTGTGCGAATTCAGTCCACCTCCGGTACTACGGGCCGCCGGGTGGTTGCCTTTTATACACAGCACGACGTAGACTTATGGGAGGACTGCTGTGCCCGGGCCATCACGGCCGCGGGCGGCACAGACGAGGATGTCTGTCAGGTCAGCTATGGCTACGGCCTCTTTACCGGCGGACCGGGCCTCAACGGCGGCAGCCATAAGGCGGGCTGCCTGACCCTGCCCATGTCCTCCGGCAATACCGACCGCCAGCTGCAATTTATGGTGGACCTGGGAGCCACCATCCTTTGCTGCACCCCCTCCTACGCCGCCTATCTGGCGGAGAGTATCCATGAGCGGGGCCTGCGGGACAAGATTAAACTGAAAGCCGGCATCTTCGGCGCGGAGGCCTGGAGTGAGGAGATGCGCCGGGATATCGAAAACCGTCTGGGCATCAAGGCCTTCGACATCTACGGTCTCACGGAAACCAGCGGTCCGGGCGTGGCCTTCGAGTGCTCGGAGCAGTCCGGGATGCACATCAACGAGGACCACTTTATCGCGGAAATTATCGATCCTGACACCGGCGAGGTTCTGCCCGACGGGGAAAAAGGGGAGCTGGTATTCACGGCAATTACCAAGGAGGCTTTCCCGCTCCTGCGCTACCGGACCCGTGACATCTGCGTTCTGACCCGGAAGCCCTGCTCCTGCGGACGTACCCACGTAAAAATGTCAAAGCCCATGGGCCGCAGCGACGATATGCTGATTGTCAAGGGTGTCAATGTGTTCCCGTCCCAGATTGAAACCGTGCTCCTGGAGCAGGGGTATCAGGCCAACTATCAGATTATCGTAGACCGGGTGAACAACTCCGATACCCTGGAGGTTATGGTGGAAATGACGCCGGATAACTTCTCCGATAGTCTGGGCAGGATTACAGATATGGAAAAGGGCCTGGTAGCGGCCCTGAAGGCTATGCTGGGCATCTACGCCAAGGTCCGCCTGGTGGCCCCCAAATCCATTAGCCGCAGTGAAGGCAAAGCCCTGCGGGTCATTGACCGGCGGAAAATTTGATAGGAGGAGACGTTATGATTATCCAGCAGATTTCTGTGTTTCTGGAAAATAGAGCCGGGCAGCTTTTAGAGGTGACCGACATCCTGGCGGAACATCACATCGACATGCAGGCCATCAACATCGCCGAAACCGCCGACTACGGCATCGCCCGTCTGATTGTGGATAACCCCAGAAAGGCGGCGGAGGCCCTCAGCGAGCGGGGCTACGTCCTGCGGGCCACCCCGGTAGTGCAGGCCCCGGTCCCTGACCGCCCTGGCGGTCTCAGCGAACTGCTGCGGGCCGTGGCGGCGGCGGATATTGACATTGAATATATGTATTCTGCCTTTATGGGACAGCGGAACGGACTGGCCTATATGATTTTTCGCGTGGAGGATTCCAGCCGCCTGGACGGCGTCCTGGCAAAGCTCAGCTAAAACAGGCGAAAACAGAAATATCAAATAAGTAAGGATGGAACAGCCATGCAGGAAATGAGCAGAAGAAACCAGCACTTTACCGATTCCGTCATCCGCCGGATGACCCGCATTGCCCTGGACGTGGGGGCCATCAATCTGGCCCAGGGCTTCCCGGACTTTGACCCGCCCCAGGCTATGATGGACCGTCTGGCGGAGGTAAGCCAGCTGGGTCCCCACCAGTACCCCATCACCATGGGCGCGCCTAACTTCCGGGAAGCCCTGGCCCGCAAGTGCGGACGCTTTATGAACCGCACCCTGGACCCCAACAAGGAAATCGTGGTGACAATCGGCTCCACAGAGGCCATGGTGGACACCATCTTCGCCCTGACCAACCCCGGGGATAAGATCATCCTCTTTTCCCCCTATTTTGAAAACTACCACGCCCAGGCCATTATGGCGGACTGCCAGCCCATCTATGTGCCCCTGGTCCCCCCGGCCTTCGGCTTCGACCCCAACGTGCTGGAGGACGCCTTCCGGCAGGGCGCAAAAGCCATTCTTATCTGCAATCCCTCCAACCCCAGCGGCAAGGTATTCACCTATGACGAGCTGAAGCTTATTGCCGGCCTGTGCGTCAAATACGATGTCTACGCCATCATGGACGAGGTCTATGAGCACATTATTTACGGCGATAACCGGCACACCTATATGAACAGCCTCCCCGGCATGTGGGAGCGCACAGTCAGCTGTTCCAGCCTCTCCAAGACCTACTCCATTACCGGCTGGCGGCTGGGCTACGCCATTGCCCCGGAACCCATCATGGAGCGCATCAAGCAGTACCACGACTTCAACACTGTAGGCGCGCCCTCTCCGCTGATGGAGGCGGCTGTCGTTGGACTGGACATGCCGGACAGCTACTACGAAGAATTCGGGGCCCATTATGCCCACATGAAAAAGCTCTTCACCGACGGCCTTACGAACATCGGCATCCCCTTCACAGACCCGCAGGGCGCGTATTTCGTCCTGGCCAATATTGGTCCCTATCTGAAAAAGGGGCAGACGGATGTGGCGTTCTGCGAGGAGATGGCCCAGAAAGTGGGCGTAGCCTGCGTGCCGGGCACGTCGTTCTTCAAAGAGGACGTCAACGACATTGTCCGCGTCCACTTCGCCAAGAAGGACGAGACCCTGCTGGAGGCCCTGGACCGGCTGAGCCATATTAAGGAAAAAATGGCGTAACCCCCCAAACAGCGGAACCTGAAAGGGCTCCGCTGTTTTTACGTCCGCCCCAACATTGAAAAGGCGCGGACAATATGGTATGATGGTACGGAAAGGAGGGACGGCCTTGAAGGACCAGTTTGGCAGGGATATTCATTACCTGCGCATATCCGTCACGGACCGCTGTAATCTCCGGTGCCGGTACTGCACGCCCCCCGGCGGCTCGGACAGGCGCGGCGTCCTCTCCCTGGAGGAAATTGTGGAGACTGCCCGGGAAGCCGCCGCCCTGGGTTTTCGGAAAATCCGGGTTACCGGCGGCGAACCCCTGACGCGCCGGGATATCGTTCCGCTGTGCCGGGCGTTGTCGGCTATCCCCGGCGTGGAGGAGCTGGCCCTTACCACCAACGGCGTCTTGCTGCCGCAGCTGGCGGCAGAGCTGAAGTCGGCGGGGGTGAGCCGCGTGAATATCAGCCTGGACACCCTGGACCCGGAGAAATACCGCTATATCACCGGCGGCGGCTCCCTGGAGGAAGCCCTTGCCGGTATCCGGGCGGCCTGGGAAGCGGGCCTGACGCCTCTCAAGCTTAACGCGGTCCTCATCGGAGGCTTCAACGACGGCGAGATTGCCGCCCTGGCGGCTCTGTCGGAGCACGCGCCGGCGGAGGTGCGGTTTATTGAACTGATGCCTATGACCGGCCTGTTCGGCCCCGAAGCGTATCTGCCCAACCGGGCCGTACTGGAACGGCTGCCTCTGCTGGAGGCGGCGGGAACCGGCGGCACGGCACGGCAATACCGCCTGCCGGGGGCGGCGGGGACGGTGGGCCTGATTAGTCCGCTGAGCTGCTCCTTCTGCGGCGGCTGCAACCGGCTTCGTCTGACTGCCGACGGCTTTTTAAAGCCCTGCCTCCACTGGGAGGCGGAGTACTCCATCCAGGGACTTCACGGCGAGGCTCTGCGGGAAAAAATCAGAGAGGCCGTCCTGCAAAAACCGGCACGGCACGGCGCGCTGTCCTTCCAGGACCGCTCCCACGCCGGCCGGGATATGAACCAGATTGGAGGATAGAACCGTGGAAGAATTGACCCATTTCAACAGCCAGGGCCGTTCCCGGATGGTGGATGTGTCGGACAAGCCCTCCACCATCCGGGAGGCGACAGCCTATGGCAGGGTGTTGGTGAATGAAAAAACCTTTGCGCTGATTGAATCCGGCGGAATGAAAAAAGGGGACGTTCTGGCGGCGGCCCAGATTGCGGGTATTCTGGGGGCCAAGCGCACGCCGGACATTGTCCCCATGTGCCACCCTATCGCTCTTTCTGGTGTGGACTTGTCGTTCTCCCTGAACCGGAAACAGCTCGCGGTAGAAATCTGGGGTTCTGTGAAATGTACCGGCTCCACGGGGGTGGAAATGGAGGCTCTGTCGGCGGTTTCGGCGGCGGCGCTGACGGTGTACGACATGTGCAAAGCGGTTCAGCGGGATATTGTGATTGAACAGATTTGCCTGCTGCGTAAGAGCGGAGGGCATTCCGGCGATTTCGAGAGAGGCGCGGAACCAACGAAACAACCTATTGACACGCATTCTTTGAGAACCCCCTACACGGCAGCGGTGTTTACTATCAGCAGCAAGGGCTTTCAGGGCCTGCGCCAGGATACCTCCGGACCGGCTGTCGCACAGCTCCTGGAGGCAGACGGCTGGACGGTTGTCCGCAGGGAAATTCTCCCTGACAATCAGGAGGCTATCCAACAAGCCCTTCTCCAGTCCTCTGATGGAATGGACGTCGGTCTAATTGTCACCACCGGTGGCACCGGCTTTTCCCCCCAGGACGTGACCCCCGAGGCCACCAAGGCGGTTATCGAGCGGGAGGTCCCTGGCATTCCGGAGGTTATGCGGGCGGAATCTATGCGTATTACCCCACGGGGCTGCCTCTCTCGCGAGACGGCGGGCATCCGTGGCAGAACGCTCATTATCAACACGCCCGGCAGTGAAAAAGCGGCGCGGGAGTGTCTGGGCGCGGCGCTGCCCGCCCTGCGGCACGGTTTGGACATTTTGAGGGGCCTTGGCGGGGAGTGCGGAGGCCGCCACAGCGGGGAGGACCAGTATGGCTAAAATTCTTGCGGTATGCCTGTCGGACCGCCGGGGCGTACAGAAACAGGAGGTTCCGGAGGCCGTCCTGCGGGCAGAGCACGGTATTGTGGGCGACGCCCACGCGGGAAGCTGGCACCGGCAGGTAAGCCTTCTGGGTATAGAGAGCGTCCAAAAGGTACAGGCTTCCCTGGACTTCCAGCTGCGGCCCGGGGATTTTGCGGAGAATATTCTCACAGAGGGCCTGTGTCTGTACCGTCTGCCTGTGGGGACAAAGCTCCGCCTGGGACCGCAGGCGGTGGGCGAGGTGACACAAATCGGTAAGGAATGCCATCAGGACTGCGCCATCCGCAAGGCTGCGGGTGACTGCGTGATGCCGCGAGAGGGCATTTTTGTCCGGATTTTGGAGGGCGGTAAGGTCCGTCCCGGCGATAGCATTGCGGTCTTGTGAAAAAAAGGAGCGGATGTTGGCGCAACATCCGCTCCTGACATTATTGGGCATTTTTTTCTCTTTCCAGTTCCGCCATAGCCGGACGGAAGACCAGCAAAAAGGTAATTGCCGACGCGGTAACGGAAATAAAATCTGATACCGGCTCCGCCAGGAACACGGCGAATACCTTGTTCTCAAAAAAGTTGGGCAGAATAAAAATCAGCGGAATCAGCAGAATCACTTTTCGCAGGCAGGCAATAAAGAGCGATGCCTTGGCTTTGCCGATGGCGGTAAAAGTCTGCTGCACAGCCATCTGTATGCCGAAGAGGCCCAGCACCGCCGTATAAACCCGCAAAGTCCAGACAGCGGTATCCAGCAGCTCGGGGTCGCTGTTAAAGATGCCGATAAAGAACTGCGGGAACAGCTGGACCATGGCCCAGAAAGCAACCATAACCACCATGCTCACCCGCAGCAGCGCCCGGAACGCCGCCCGCACCCGCTGAGGATTTTTTGCGCCGTAGTTGTAGCTGATAATGGGCTGTGCGCCCTGTCCCAAGCCCTGTGAAGGAATCCATACCATCTGCATCACCGTATTGGCTACCGTCATGGCTCCCACGGCGATATCCCCGCCGTAGCGTTGGAGAGACGCGTTGAAGGAGATATTCAAAAGGGCCTCTGTGGCCTGCATGATGAAGGGCGCCAGCCCCAGAGCCAGCACTGGACCCATAATGGACTTTTGGGGCTTCAGCCTGTCTCGGCGCAGACGCAGTTTGGTCTTGGACCCCGTAAGGAAACGCACCACCCAAATGCCTGAGATCGCCTGAGAAATCACGGTGGCAAGAGCCGCGCCCTGAACGCCCATATCCAGCAGATAGATGAAAATGGGGTCCAGAATAATATTGCTGAAGGCCCCAATGAGCACCGTGCGCATACTGAACGTGGTAAAGCCCTGTGTGGTGACAAACAGGTTCATCCCCAGGGCCATCATCACAAACAAGGAACCGCTGGCGTAAATACGCATATAGGGGAGAGCGTAGACAATTGTTTCCTCACTGCACCCAAAAAGCCACAGCAGCTTTTCGCCAAAAAGCCAGAACACAGCGGTCAGCGCCACAGCTGCCGCCACCAGACAGGTAAAGCAGCTGCCCATAATCTCTTCCGCCCGGTCGTTGTCCCCCGCGCCCATGGCAATGGCGGCGCGGGGCGCGCCACCCTGCGCAATGAGCATGGTGAAGGCGGTGATGAGGGTAATAACCGGCAGACACAATCCCACGCCGGTGAGGGCCACCCGGCCCACGTCCGGCATATGGCCGATGTAGATGCGGTCCACGATGTTGTAGAGGAGGTTGACCAGCTGGGCCACCACTGTAGGCGCGGCCAGCTTCAGGAGCAGTTTCCCAACAGGAGCCGTGCCAAGCTGTTGGGAGATATCAGTATTTTTCTCATACTTCATGATGTTAGTCCTTTCTCAGGGCCTTGCGCCCCAAGTGGAAAGTATACCATATTTCTGGCCGGTTGTCATCTGTTTTTTAGTTCAGTAAAGAACTATTTTCCAGTAAAAAGCGAGGGAACCCAACGTCCCTTCAAAAGGACAGTGGTTCCCTCGCTCTGCGGTGTGCTCTCCCGGCCGCCAGTACGCCCGGAACTAACTTTTGCCCCTGGGCCTCCGGTAAGACCGCCGGAAATTTGGTACGTTTTTACCGTCCTGCCTTGCGGCCCGGTCGGCGGCGGCCTTTTTCTCCGCAGTTATATCAACGCCTCCCCGGGCGGGCAGCTTCTCCACCCGTTCCGGACGCTTCTCCGTCCGCTGCCGCGGCGCATCGCTTCTGCCCTTGACCGGTTTTGGTCCCTTTCCACCGCTCCGGCGGCCAGGTCTGCGGTCCTTGCGCTGATCCTCCTGGTCCTCCTGGGAATCCCCCGCCAGCGTGGAGGAAACGGAAATCGTCCCTCCCCTGCGGTTAAACCGGGACTGCCCCTCCCCCGAAGCAGGCGACTGTCTGGCGGGCCGGTCCTTTGGTATCTCAATTCCTTCCCGCGACCCTTTTCCGTTGCGCAAAACCCGAATTTCAGAGTTTTTATACCGTTTAGGCGACTCCGGCGAGGCATCCAGCCGCACCTGTACCTCCTCCTGAAGCAGGTCCACGCCGCTGACGTTTCCCACCCCGTCCGGGGTATCGACAAAACTCTCGTTTTTGGGCATTCGGCTGGCGGCGTCCTCATAAGCGGCTTGTTCGTATTTCAGACAGCACATCAGTCTCCCGCAGGCCCCGGAAATCTTTGTTGGATTCAAGCTCAGGTTCTGCGTTTTCGCCATCTTGATGGACACCGGGATAAACTCGTCCAAAAATTGATTGCAGCACAGGGGTCTTCCGCAGATGCCGATACCCCCCAGCATTTTTGCCTCGTCCCGCACCCCGATTTGCCGCAGCTCAATCCTCGCCCGGAACACTCCCGCTAAATCCTTTACCAGTTCCCGGAAATCGACCCTGCCGTCGGCGGTAAAGAAAAAGATGATTTTATTCCCCTCAAACCCGCACTCCACGCTGACCAGCTTCATCTCCAGCCCGTGGGCGGCTATCTTCTGCTCACAGATTCCAAAGGCTTCCTTTTCCCTCTTTTGGTTATATGCCGCTGCCTTATGGTCATTTTCCGTGGCCGTCCGCACGACTGTCCGCAGCGGCTGCACCACGCTCTCGTCCGGTACCTCGTGGTTTCCTTCCACGCACTTGGCGTAGGCTAGCCCCTGCGCCGTCTCTACCACCAGGTATTCGCCAGGCTCCGCTTGCAGCCCCCGGGGATCAAAATAGTAGTTTTTTGCGCCGCCGCGAAAGCGCACGCTGACAACTTCTGCCATTGAAAGGTTCCTTTCTGAACTAATCCATAATTTCTTTGCGGCCCCCTCCGGGCCGCAAGGCGAAAATATTGGTGACCTGCCAGTCGGGCTGGGGGAGTTCCGCGCTCCGGCGCGGGTTACTTTGCCTACAGCGGCAAAGTAACCAAAACGCCGCTGGACCTGCGGTCCAGACCCCCTTTGTTGTACGAGGGAATTAAGGACACTTCCGGCGGATTCTTGAGAGGCGAAGCCTCCGAATCACCCGCGCCCTTCTGCAAGCATGGCGGACACCCCACTCCGCCTGCCGGCCTTTTGACCCGAAAGCCCCTGCGTTTATTTCCCTTACGAAAACTGGCGGAGCTCCATCAAAGCTACGCCCAAAGCCCCGGTTATATGCCCTACGCCTACATTGTAACCGCATTGCCGGATAAAACTGCCCAAAATATCCGCCGCCCTGGACAGCCCTTGCCTCCCCAATGCTTCTGCCAAACCCTTCTCCGCTTCATAATCCCCCCCATAGGAGGCCGCCAGCGAAGCGGTCACCATATCCCGTGCGTCCGACAACAGTGCCCTCAACTCATCCCGGCTTATCTTAGAACTCTCTAATCCCGCGCAATACGCCGCCACATTCGCAGCCTTCCCATCACGCAAAATTGCACACAGCTCCCTCGCTCTATCATCTGCAACCGGTTCCGTTGCCGAATTCGATAACTTCCATTCCACCGCTCTCGACCGGATGGTAGGCAATAATACCGCACTGTTCTCCGCGCAGAACAAAAACGCCCCATGGGGCGGCCCTTCCTCCAATACCTTCAAAAGCACATTCTGCGCCTTCGGCTCCAATAACGCACAATCCGGAAAAATATAAACCTTCCGCCGCCCCTCGTTAGGCAAAATGTACGCATCGGCCACCGTATTCCGTAGTACCTCCACCGAAACATTCTTATGTTCCGGGTCCCGCACTATCACCACATCAGGATGAATATTCCTAAACACCTTCCGGCATGGCCCGCACTCTCCGCACGGCCTCGCCTCTCCCTCACACTCCATCGCGGCCGCCAAAAACAGAGCGGCCTCGCCTAAATCCCCCGCCCCGCTAAGAATTGCCGCCTGCCCTAATGCACCCCGTCCCGCTGCCTCGCGAATGCGCTCCGTCAGCCGGAAATCACCAGTTATGCCGGGCCTCTCCCTCTTCGCCACTGCGGCATCCTCCTTATCTGTTTTTCACCGCTTTTGCCGGAAATCCTGACGCGAAATCATAATCATTGTAGCACACCTTCACCCGAAAAATCAACATACTTGCAAAAAAAGAATCAGGAAAACACTTCTAACAAAAATTTATGAAAACTTCTAGTAATTTTTGGAAATAATCTCTTGCAAACCAGAGGCTTTCTTCTTATAATAGAAGTCCCATAGCACAGTCGAAGCATCAATTAACTTTAGGAGGAAATCTATCAAGTGAACAAGAAGTTTGTGTACCTGTTCTCCGAGGGTAACGGCTCCATGCGTGAGCTGCTGGGCGGCAAGGGCGCCAATCTGGCCGAAATGACCAACCTCGGTATGCCCGTCCCCCAGGGCTTCACCATCACCACCGAAGCCTGTACCCAGTACTACGAAGACGACCATACCATCAGCACCGAAATCCAGAACCAAATCATGACCTACCTAGGCAAGCTGGAGGAGATGAGCGGTAAAAAGTTCGGCGACATGGACAACCCCCTCCTCGTCTCCGTCCGCTCCGGCGCACGCGCCTCTATGCCCGGCATGATGGACACTATCCTCAACTTGGGCCTTAACGACCAGGTCGTGGAAGCTTTCGCAAAAAAAACCCGCAACCCTCGCTTCGCATACGACAGCTACCGCCGGTTCATCCAAATGTACTCCGACGTTGTCATGGAAGTGGGCAAAAAGTACTTCGAAGAACTCATCGACGACATGAAAGCCAAACGCGGTGTCACCCTGGACACCGAACTCACCGCGAAAGACCTCAAAGAACTCGCCGAGCTCTTCAAAGCCGAATACCGCAGCAAAATCGGCGAAGACTTCCCCCAGGATGCCCGCGAACAGCTCATGGGTGCCGTCCGCGCCGTCTTCCGCTCCTGGGACAACCCCCGCGCCATCTACTACCGCCGCATGAACGACATCCCCTCCTCCTGGGGCACCGCCGTCAACGTCCAGATGATGGTCTTCGGCAACATGGGCGATACCTCCGGCACCGGCGTGGCCTTCACCCGTAACCCCGCCACCGGCGAGAAAAAGCTCTTCGGAGAGTTCCTGATGAACGCCCAGGGCGAGGACGTGGTCGCAGGCGTCCGTACCCCCCAGACCATCGATCAGCTCGCCGAGGTCATGCCCGAGGCATATCAGCAGTTCGTAGATATCTCCCGTAAGCTGGAATACCACTACCGCGACATGCAGGACATGGAGTTCACCATCGAAAATAAAAAGCTCTTCATGCTCCAGACCCGCAACGGTAAACGCACCGCCGCCGCCGCCTTAAAGATTGCCTGCGACCTGGTAGACGAAGGCATGATTACCGAGGAAGAGGCCGTCAGCATGATTGACCCCAAAACCCTCGACGCTCTTCTCCACCCCACCTTCCCCCAGGAGGAGCTGGACCGGGTCAAGCCTGTAGGCCGCGGCCTGGCTGCTTCCCCCGGAGCCGCCGCCGGTCAGGTGGTCTTTACTGCCGACGACGTGGTGGAGTGGGTAGATAAGGGCCACAAGGTCATCCTCGTCCGTCTGGAAACCTCCCCCGAGGACATCGAAGGTATGCACTTCGCTCGCGGCATCCTCACCGTCCGCGGCGGCATGACCAGCCACGCCGCCGTGGTTGCCCGCGGCATGGGTACCTGCTGCGTCTCCGGCTGCGGCGACATCGTCATGGACGAGGCCAATAAACAATTTACCCTGGCCGGCAAGACTTACAAAGAGGGCGACTGGATTAGCCTGGATGGCTCCACCGGCAACATCTACGGCGAACGCCTCCACACCGCCGAGGCCAAAATCAGCGGCGAGTTCGAGCGCATCATGAACTGGGCCGACAAGTTTCGGGCCCTCCAGGTCCGCACCAACGCCGACACTCCCAAGGACGCCCGCCAAGCCAAAAACTTCGGCGCCGAGGGTATTGGCCTCTGCCGCACAGAGCACATGTTCTTTGACCCCGAGCGCATCGCCGCTATCCGGGAGATGATTGTCTCCGAGAACGTGGAGCAGCGGGAACGCGCGCTGGCCAAAATCGAACCCATGCAGCAGAAGGACTTTGAGGAAATCTACGAGGCCATGATGGGCCGCCCGGTCACAATCCGCCTCCTGGATCCGCCGCTCCACGAGTTCCTGCCCACCGAAGAGGCTGACATCAAGGCTCTGTCCACGGAAATGGGTGTCACCGAAGAGCGTCTGCGGGAGATTATCTCCAGCCTTCACGAATTTAACCCCATGATGGGCCACCGGGGCTGCCGTCTGGACATCACCTACCCCGAAATCGCCAAGATGCAGACCGCCGCTATTATCAAGGCCGCTCTGGCGGTACGCTCCCGCCGCCCTGCCTGGAAGATTACCCCGGAAATCATGGTCCCCCTGGTTGGCGAGGCCAAGGAGCTGGCCTACGTGAAGAAGACCATCGACAACGTTGCCCGCCGCCTCATCGAGGAGGCCGGCAGTGACATGACCTATAAGGTCGGCACCATGATTGAGATTCCCCGTGCCGCCCTTACCGCCGACGACATCGCTCAGGAAGCGGAGTTCTTCTCCTTCGGCACCAACGACCTGACCCAGATGACCTTTGGCTTCAGCCGCGATGACGCGGGCAAGTTCCTGGCCAGCTACTACGACAGGAAAATTTACGAATCCGACCCCTTCTCCCGCCTGGACCAGGTCGGCGTGGGCCGGTTGGTAAAGATGGCCTGCCAGCTGGGCCGGGAAACCCGTCCCGACATCAAGCTGGGCATCTGCGGCGAGCAGGGCGGCGACCCCTCTACTGTGGAGTTCTGCCACGAGGTAGGTCTGACCTACGTGTCCTGCTCCCCCTTCCGGGTACCCATCGCGAGATTGGCCGCAGCGCAGGCCGCGATAAAGCATCCCAGAACGACTCAAAACACGTAATCAAGGGGAACTTCACCTTTTGAAGAACGCAGGGAACTAACCTATATCATAATAAAAACGTCCTTGCATCAGCTGATGCAAGGACGTTTTTTCCTCTATCTTATTGAACACGCAAGGACCGTCCGGCTACTGGGGCAGCCTGCCGCCCATCTCATGTGCGGCGGGGCCTTCAATCAGATCCGCCACCTGCTGGTACGCCGCGCTGGACTTCAAGGCAACCACCGCCGGATCATCCGGGGAATACATAGATATGAGCATACGCACCTGCTCCGCCAAAGCCAGCAGCTCCGGCGACGCATTGGCACGGCGTTCCTCCTGCTGGCGCTCCAGCTGCTGCGTCAAGAACTCCACCGCAGGCTTCATAAGCTTGCAGGAGGCCAGGCCTTCCCGCAGCAGCCGCGCATAGCCGACAGCATCCTGCCCGTCCAGAGCCTGGAACGCCTGGGCGCAGTACCAGCCAAAGCGGTGCAGCGAGGGCAGCGCGGAAATATTTTCCGGCAGCAGCGCCTCAGCGGTATAGTATTCCGGCAAAAACTGCCTCTCAACATTGGCGAATGCACGGCATACCGCCATACCGGTTTTCCCGTCCTGCCAGTCATACGTCTGAATAGCGGCCAGCACAACCCCCCGTGCCCAGACCAGCCGCTGGAAATCCTGGTCAAAATCCTGCTCCGCGATTTGCTCGGAGAGGCGGTACAGGGTGTCTGTCTGCGACATGCGGCCCGCCAGCTCGTCCGCCTCCTCCAGGTAAAACGGCCTGCCCGGCAGCGGGAAAGACGCCCCAGATAACAGCGCGTGCTCCAGACCGGCTATAGGCAGCAGGTCCCAATTTTCTACCTTGCCCAACCACTCCTCCATCTCCTGGACGCTCTCTGTCTCCAGAATTGCCGCCCCAATGCCGATTTCAGTTTTTCCCGACAGTGCGGCATACAGGGAATAGTCGTGGCGCAAGCAGCCCTCTTCATCCTCCCGAAGCCGGTATCTGGGCGCAAACGCGCTGGAGGAGTCGTGTAAAAATATGCCAATACGTTCCTGCATCGCCGCCTCGGTAGGCTCCGGTTTGCAAATTTCGTCGTAGAAATTTATGAGCACCGGCCCCAAATCCAGGTCAGAATTCCGCTGGAGCTCCATAGCCGCGCCGAGGAAATGTCGGGTGTGGTCGTTGTTCAAAGCGGTGCAGTCGATGGACGCCAGCATCTCCCGGCTCTTGCCGTACTCCTTGCAACGGCAGTAGGAACGGGACAGAATAATACGCAGCATCTTTTCCCAGCGCGGCGAGGCCAGCTGCAAGGTACTGAACGCCAGGCCGACAATATCGCCCTTCCCGGCCCGGAAATCCGCCATAGCCTGAAACACGCTGCTGCCCCTTTGGATACAGCCCTCATAATCATGGATATCCCAGCGGCGAACGGCATCTATATACCCCACGTCAATCCGGGTGAAATAAGAATCCGGGAACCACTCCTCCGCCAGTTCTATCCATTCCACCAGCTCTGGCAGTTTGCTGTCCCGGGCCGCGCCGGCAGCGTACCGGAGGATAGGCGCGCCAATTTTTGCCCAACCCGGTTTCTTGGATTTTACCGCCTCTACAGCTTGACGGATGCGGTCATTATAGTCCGCCGCCCCGGTGCCGCTCTCAATATATTGCATCAAGGCGGTCAAATCATGCGGGTCTTTCTCCAGATTTTCGCGAATCAGAGCCAAATTTCTCTCTCGCTTCTCACGCCCAGCCTCATCATTCAGGCCCACGTAACCATCGTGGTGCAGAACGGTGTGGGTTAAATTCCGCACCAGTTCCTGGCTATCTACGGAAACCATAAAATGCTCATGGATGGTTCCCACATACCGCAGGCCGGTAGCGGGGCGTACCAGGCGAAGCGCAAGGAAATCCCGAAGCTCTCCGCTAGGACTGAAATCCGGCGTCAGGTAGTTTCGCTGTACTACAGTAGCAACAATCTCCTTCCTCCGTTTATGCGCGCGCAGGAAGGATACCAGTTCCGAGATATCCGGGTCCAGCCATTCGTCGGAGTCAATGGTCAAATACCATATTCCGGAACTGCGGTTGATGACCGCGTTCCGGGCAGCGGAAAAGTCATTGACCCAGGGGAAGTCAAACAGCACATCCGCATAACGCTCCGCAATTTCCCGGCTGCCGTCGGTGGAGCCGGTGTCGGCCATGACTACCTCGCAGGATATGGCCTCCCGTAAAGGCTGGAGAGATTTTAGGCATCGCTCCAGACAGCGGAGTTCATTTTTAAAAATAATGCCCACAGTGAGCAAAGGCTGAGCCATGGCGGTCTCTCCTTTTATCAGAATATCGGGGCTGCCGGGAAAACCGGCGCGGTCCAGCTTTCCCCCCAGTCCCGCATAAGAAAGGGAGCCGGGCAAGCCCGGCCCCCTTTTTAGCTTGGAATAGAAGCTTACCAGAAATACCTGGAGAATTAGCCCAACAGCTGGAGCACGCCCTGCGGAATCTGGTTGGCCTGAGCCAGCATGGCCTGAGCGGACTGCACCAGGATGTTGTTCTTGGTGTAGGCCATCATCTCTTCCGCAACGTCGGTATCGCGGATGGTGCTCTCGGCATCCTGGATGTTCTCGGTCATGACGGACAGGTTGTTGGAGGTGTGGTCCAGACGGTTCTGGGTTGCACCCAGGACACCGCGGATGCTGGAGACCTGGTTGATTGCAGCACGGATGGTCTTCACAGCAGACTGTGCGCCGCCCTGCGTGCTGATGTCAATTCCATCAACGCCCAGAGCCTTGGTGTGGATATCACCAATGGACACGGTCATCTGGTTGAAGTCATCGCTGGTGTCGCCGATCTGGAGGGTCAGGCCGTTGCCGTTGACGGTAGCCTGACCGAACTTCACGAGGCCCTTCCAGTTGGCGTCCGTAACGTCGAAGGACAGGCTGGAAGCGGCAGTACCAGCGGCGCTGACAGCGATGCCGTCCTCACCAGCCAGGTTATTGATGGAGTAATCAACAGCGCCTTCCTTCTCAGTCAGGCTGACCTTGCCGTCCAGGGCATTGGAGCCGACAAAGAAGGTGTTGTTGTTGGCGGCGACCTTGCTCAGCCGGTTGGCGGCAATGGCGTAGCCAGTGGAGGTCTGAATCTGCTTGAGGGTCTTATCGGTCAGGTCGATCACGTTGGCAGCGTTCTTATAACCACTGTCCTTGCCAATAGCGAAGGTATAGGTGGTCTTGCCAATCTGGATAGACGTACCGTCGCGGATCTGGAGCTTGGAGAGGTCGATCTCAGCCTGCGCGTACAGACGCTGCTGGGTGTTGTCGATGGGCTCGACGTCAACAGTCGGCATGAACTGCTCGCCCTGGTTGAAGCCCACGCTGCTGGCAGTATTCATACCCATGCTGGAGACGGAGATGCTCAGCTGCATGTCGCGATCCCACTTGGCGGTAGGAGCCTGATCCATTTCGATGATCAGGGTGCTGCCGTTCTTGGAGACAGTCACAGTGGAGCCGCCGAAGGAAGTGCAGGCGGACAGAGTGGCGGAGGTCTTGAACGCGGTCACGATAGCGCCGGCCAGGTCAGCGCCGGTAGCGGTACCATTGGAAACGCTCAAGCCGCTGAGAGAAACGGAGAAGCTGATGCCGCCGATGGTGACGGTAACCTTGCCGCCAGCCACCGCTCCGCTGGTGGACAGCTTCAGCTGGCTCAGGTCATAGCTGAACTTACCGGCCTGAGCGCTCACGCCCAGCTGGCCTTCCTTGAGGATCTTGAAGCCGGTCTCGGCGCCGCTGGTGGCGTTGGTGAGGTTGTAGGTGGTCTTAATCTCCTTGGAGCCGTCCAGCAGGTTGATGCCGTTGAAGTTGGCGCTGTCGGCGATACGGTTAATTTCGCTCTTGAGCTGCTCCACCTCGGCCTGGAGGTTGGCACGGTCAACTTCGTTGTCATAGGTGCCGTTGGCGGACTGGGTAGCCAGGCTGACCATACGGTTGAGCATGTCCTGAACTTCCTGCATGGCGCCTTCAGCGGTCTTCACCAGGCTGATGCCGTCCTTGACGTTCTTGGAGGCGGACTTCAAGCCGGTGATCTGGGCACGCATCTTCTCGGAAATAGCGAGGCCCGCAGCGTCGTCGCCGGCACGGTTGATCTTGTAACCGGAGCTCAGCTTCTCCAGGTTGGAGGAGACGGCGCTGGTGTTGTTGTTGTAATTGCGATAGGCGTTCATCGCCGCGATATTGTGTTGAATGCGCATGATATGAATCTCCTTTTCAAATTTTCCCAGGCAGTTCCTTCCGCCTGGCGCAATAATGGGAGTAAGTGGCATCCCCTAGGCGCTCGTACCCGGCCGGAGCAGGCGCATCGGGGATAGCCGCATCCTATTTCAGACGGATCGCGCGAACCGTTTGAAACCGTTGCCAGCGGTTCCAGACCGCTTACACCTTTTTTTCGGCTGGGGAATTCCAAAAGTTAAGTCCCGCATCCAACTTTTTTGAAAAATTTTTTAGTCTAGGATAAAATAGGGTCTCTGGAGCGGAAAAACCGCCGCCAGAGACCCTTTACACGCTATTTTTTCTCTTTCCAGCGTTTGGCTTCATCCAGCTGTTTCTGGGCCTCCTGCGGGGAGAGGCCCTGCGCAATCATGGGATAGGGCTGCTCCATACCGCTGGTGGGCTGGATTTCGTAGGTGCCGTACTTGTTGATAACGTCGTCGCTGGCGTCGGGCCAGCCGGGCTTGCGCTCCGGGGGCTGGCTTTTGTGATTCTGTTTCATTGCAATTCACCTCCGGAGGGTAGTATGCCCGAAAACCGCCCGGTTTTTCACGGAAGCTGGTATGGCTCCACCGTGGTCCCGCTGTAGTACCAGGTCAGGATATCCTTGTATGTCATCCCTTCGGAAGCCAGAACGTTGGCCCCGTATTGGCTCATCCCCACGCCATGGCCGTAGCCGGTGACGGAAAAGACCACCGATTCCTCCTCAAAGGAAATCGTGAAGCACGCGCTGCGCAGGTCCAGAATGGTCCTCAGCTGATTGCCGCCCACCTCTACGCCGCCCACCGTCAGCGCGGTAACCGTGCCGTTGGGCTGTTGATGGATATTGGTAAACCAGTTGGAGGGGCTCAGGCTCAAATCCGCTTCCGGCAGCGCGGTCTGGAGAATACTTTTCAGCTCTCCGGCGGAGAAGACCGCGTTGGAGCGGTAGTTCGGTACGCTCTCCTCGTTTTCCGGGGTCTCCACGCTCTGGAGATAGGGCAGGCTTCCGCTCCACACGGCGGCGGCGTCCTGGGTGGTTCCGGCGGAGGAGGAGTGAAATACCGCCAGCACCGGCGTTCCCTCGTATAAAATGCAGTCTCCGTCTGTGGCCTCCACGGCCCTGCGGATTTTCGCCTCAAAGGCGGCGGCGTCCGCCCCCCAGCCCGCTGCGGCCTCCTCGTAGGTCTTGTAGGCCTGACAGCAGGAGATGTCGTCGCAGGCATCGGCTTCGGGGTGGTTTGCGCTGCCGCCGTTTATTTTTTTGTAAATAGTATATGTCCGGGCCGCCGCCGACTGGGCCTTAAGGGCCTCCTCCTCAAAGGAAGCTGGCATCTCCGCCCGTACCACACCCAAAAGATAGGTCTCCATATCCATCTGCTGCAATTCTCCCCCAACCAATACGTTCAGGGACAGTCCCTTATCCAACCCGGCATTCTCCGGCGGGCTGGGGTCCGGCTGGTCCGGCGGGAGGCTCTCCTCATCCTGGTCTGGCGGAGACGGGTCCGGCGCGGCCGGGGACGCCTCCCCCCAAAGCCAAGGCAGAAAAAAAATCAGGAAAATTAAAATCAGTGATATTCCCACATGCTTTCCCATTTGCGCGTCCTCTCCTTCCGGAATAACATATGCGGCGCTTGTCCAAAAAATGATGACAAACGCGCCGGGTTGTGCTATACTGCATGGGATAAAATTTCCCTTGAAAGGTGTTTGGTTTATGAAAAGATTCTTCTTACGGGCAGGCCGGCTGTGGTGTATGGGGCTGGTGCTGTTCCTTCTGCGGCTGGTCCAGAACCGGACCGGCTTCGATCCGGCTACCGGCTTATCCCTGCCGTGCCTGCCGGGGACGCTGCTGGTGGCCGGACTGGTTCTGTGCGCCATAGCGGAGCTGGTCCTGTTTCTGCGCCTGCCGAAGACCAAGACCTCTTTTGCCTGCCAGTTCGCCCCGCCGGAGAAGGAGACCAGTCTGGCCGCCGCCGGAAGTCTGCTGCTGGCGTGCGGCGGCGTGCTGCTGGCGGTCACGGCCCTGCCTCAGCGTGAGATTGCCGGTATCGCGGCGGGCGTACTGGCGGCGGCGGCAGGCGCGGGACTTCTGCTGCTGTTCAAAAAATTCCGGGCAGGGGAAGAGCCCGCAGTAAGCATGATGCTTCCGGCTCTGTTCTTCAGCGTGGTTTTTGTCCTCGCCGTGTATCTCCCGGCGGAGAGCGACCCGGTGCTGGCACGGTTTTATATTCCCGTGCTGGCCTCCGCCATGACGGCCTACGCGTTCTCCCAGCTGTCAGGGTTTCTGCGGAAGGAGGGCAGTCCCCGGGCCTTTGTTTTTACGGGGGATATGGCGGTGCTGCTGTGTCTGACGGCCCTTGCCGGCAGCGGCGGTCTGGGCCGGACGCTGCTCTTCGCGGGCTGCGCTCTGGTACTGACAGTTTTCCTTCTGCTGCGGCGGGATGAGGCCCTCCTGGAAGAGGAGGAGTCTGATGAGACGGAACCTCTGGCATAAAATAGAGCGGGGACGCCCTGTCCGGCTGGACAGAGGCGTCCCCTTTTGGATTGAGAGAATTAGTAAGTTTGGTTGTAGACCTTTTTTACGTCCTCCCTGCCCCGCCACATGATAAGGTAACAGGGCAGCATCTGGGCAGCGCTCACCAGCGTCACGCACAGCCGGTAGTCCATGACCTCCCCCAAAGCCCCCACCGCCAGCGTCATCACGGAGGGCACTATGGCAAACAGCGTCTCGGAGACTGCGTTGATTTTGGCGCGCATATGGTCGGGCAGGTAATTCTGCACACTGCTCTCCCGCAGGGTCGCGCTGTTGATACCCAGGAAGCCGCAGACCGCCCGGTTGACCATCATCAGCGGGAACCCCAGCCACAGCAGAATCGTATCCATAGCGGCGTAAGTAATATACACCAGATAGGCCAGGGAAAACCGTTTCTGCGGCGGAATATCAAACTTGTAGTGGACTATGCCGCCGATGGTGCGTCCGATAAACTGGGCGGTAGTGAAGAGGGCGTACATGGTAATATCCATGCCCGGCGCGGTGCGGAACCACGCCCGGAAAAGGGGTTCTGTCGCTTCGCTGGCCCCCTGGGCGATAGGCATGTAGGCGTAGATACGCAGAAGGCCTTTCTCCTTTTTCAGGTACGCGAAACCGTCCTTGAAATCCTGTATGTAGGCCCGGAAGGAAAACCCCTGTCCTTTTTGGGTCCGCTCCTCTACCTTGATTTGGGTCTCCACCGTAGCCGCCAGAAGCAGAAGGCACCCCTCCGCCAGACAGATGGGTCCCAGTCCCCATTTTGTGTACAGGATGCTCACCACCGGCGTCATAATCATGGTGACTGTGGGGTAGAGCATTCCGGAGATGGTGTAGCCCTTCTGCGAGAAGCCCTCGGGAATCAGGTTCGGGTAGAGGCTATGGTAAGCCAGCCCGTAGACGGCTCCAATGGTGTTCATCACCAGACAGAATAGCAGATACAGCGGCAGGCTGAAAGAATGGTGCAGCAAATACCAGCCGAAAAGGAGTGTGACGCCCCCCAGCAGATAGTCCAGCCCCACCACCACCGGTTTACGCCGGAAATTATCCAGGTAGGGGGAGACCAGCACCGGCAGAACCGCCCGGGGCAGCAGGGATACCGCGCTGAAAACGGCGGTCAGCAGGGTACTGCCCGTGTTGTCAAATACCACGAACCCCAGCGCGAAGCCCATAGCCACACCGCCAATAGCGCTGATAACAGTGCCAAGGGTGATAATGGTAAAGTTCCGGCTCCAGAGAGTTTTCTTCTTCATGGGAAAACCTCCTTTTGTTTCTAAAACCATTCTACCATATAAATTCAAGAAAGAAAAGACGGCAATTTTGAGAAAATATGTCCTCAAAACTGCCGTTTACGCTATTCTTTTTTCAACACCCAGGAAAATTCCTCCGACAAACGGTAAGCTTCCTTATACCGCCGCTCCGCCTCCAGCACCTCCAGCATGTAGGGCAAATGGAAGCGGATAAACCCCTGAGGCAGTTCCCGGCGGAACCTGGCGAAGGCGGTCTCCAGGAGGGCGGCGTAGGTTCCGTCCCGGAGATAGTCCGGATGCCGCAGGCGGTATTCCACCAGGTCCAGCATCTCTGTCACCGCCTCTGCCGCGACTTCCGCTGTCTGAGCGGCACGGCCCCGCGCCACAGCCTCCAGAGCCTCCTCCGGCCTGCCCAATTTCTCGAGTGCGACAGCAAGCTTGTGGAAATAGAGGGCGCCCTGGCGTCCCGCGCTTTGCAGAAGGGCCAGCGCCTCCGCCGGACGGTTCCACTCCAGGTAAGTACTGGCAGTATTGTAGTTGATGTCCGAGAGCCACTGTTCCGCATCCGGGAGGACCTGCGCCAGCCGCCGGACCACCTTAAAATGCTCCAGCATCAGTTCCAATTGCCCGCCGTCAGAGCAGCAGTTGCCCAAAAACAGCTTCGCCAGAATCATCAGGTATATATGACCCTCCCGGGCGGCCAGATCATAGGCCCGGCCCAGCAGCTCCGCCGCCTCCAGATACCGTCCCTCCCGGTAGCGGAGAATCCCCGTCTGGCAGGTGAAAAAGCCGCAGGGGTTCAGCCGCAGCAGCTCTTCCGCCGCCCCCTCCCGGCCCGCCCGCATTTGCAGCAGCAGATAAATTTCATACTGCCGCCGGTCCATGCAGGCGGTAAATTCCTTCAGCTCCGGGAGCGGCCCCTCGGGGAGGAAGGCCCGTTCCAGCAGTAATACGTCCAGCATGTAGGGGGAGGCCAGGAGGCGGTCCCGCCGGTCCAGGAAGGGGTCTTCTCCAGCGTGCGCCTCCTGTGTTCCGCCCCGGCCCGCGTACAGGTTTTCGTAGAGGGACTCGATGGTCTTCCCAGCCCAGGCCAGAAAATCCGTGTCCGTCTCATACGTGATGCCCAGGCGGCTCAGAAGCGGCTGGAGGATGTCACTGCCCGCCTCCGCTTTTCCCTGCTCGATTTTACTCAGGTAGCTTACCGTACAGATGCCCTGGCACAGGCCGTCCTGGGAGAAGTTTTGCCGCAGGCGTTCCCGCCGGATGAGGGCCCCGGTGAACTTAGAAGCCGCCACCTAACCCTCCTCCGCCAGACGCCGCCCCATGAGCACGCCCATGACAGAGGCCATCATCAGACCTCTGGTCCAGCCGCTGGAGTCGCCCAGGCAGTAAAGGCCCTCCACGCTGGTGTTGAAATCCTCGTCCATTTTTACCCGGTTGGAGTAGAACTTCAATTCCGGGGAGTAGAGCAGCGTCTCCGTGGAGGCGAATCCCGGCACCACCTGGTCCATGGCCTGGATAAAATTGATAATATTTATCATGGCCCGATAGGGCATGGCGGCCGTAATGTCCCCGGCCACGGCGTCGGGCAGGGTGGGGCGTACATTGGAGAAGGCCAGCTCCTTCTGCCAGGTGCGCTTGCCGTCCAGAATATCCCCGAACCGCTGGACCATAATATGGCCCGCGCCCAGCATATTGGTCAGTTCGCCGACTTTCTGGGCGTAGGCAATGGGCTGGTTGAAGGGCTGAGAGAAGTTGTGGCTGCACAAAATGGCCAAATTGGTGTTGTCGCTTTTAAGCTCCTTGTAGCTGTGGCCGTTGACCACGGCGAGGTCGTTATCGTAGTTTTCCTGGCTGACAAAGCCGCCGGGGTTCTGGCAGAACGTGCGAACCTTGTTTTTAAAAGGCCTGGGGTAGCCTACCAGCTTGGATTCATATAATACGCGGTTTACGGTCTCCATCACCTCGCTGCGCACTTCTACCCGCACGCCGATATCCACAGTACCGGGCTGGTGGGCGATATTGTAACCAGCGCAGAGGTTTTCTAACCAGTCCGCTCCCCGGCGTCCGGTGGCGATGACGGTGTGTTTCCCGAAAATCTCCAGCTCCTCTCTGCCGTTGCCGGCGCGAACGCCCCGGCAGACGCCGTTTTCCAAAATCAGGTCCCGGCACTCGTAGCCAAAGAGCATTTCCACGCCGTTTTGCAGCAGATATTGTTCAATGGCGTAGTACAGGTCCTGGGCTTTTTCCGTACCCAGGTGGCGGATTGGGCAGTCCACCAGCCGCAGGCCCGCTTGGATGGCCCGCTTACGGATTTCCTTTACCTCCTCGGTGTTGCCCAGGCCCTCCACGTGGGGGTCCGCGCCGAACTCCAGGTAAATTTTGTCGGTGTAGCGGATGGTTTCCTGTGCCTTTTCCGGCGTGATGAGGTTGGGCAGGTCTCCGCCCACGTCACTGCTGAGGGAGAGTTTGCCATCGGAGAAGGCGCCGGCTCCGGAGAAGCCGGTTGTGATGTGGCAGTAGGGCTTACAGCCTACGCAGCGGCCGGTTTTGTCCTTGGGGCAGTGGCGGTCCTCCACGGCGCGGCCTTTTTCTACAATGAGTATTCTCTGCCTGCTGCCTTTTTTCAGCATTTCCAGAGCGGTGAAGATGCCTGCGGGGCCTGCGCCGATGATGATGACGTCCTTTTGCATATGGGTGACCTCCTTGATTGCTGAATCGCTTCCTCTGCCGTAACCGTGCGGCGGTCTGGGCTGCGCAGGGAAGCGCGGAGCGATGTTAAAGTTCTTTTTGATACTTTTTCTTGAAAGAAAAAGTATGACCGCCGCACACCCCAGGGGATGCACGGCGGTACCTGAATCTTAGGGGCGGACCTAATCCCGGTCCATTTCAGATTTGAGGACATTTCCAGAGACGGCGTCGATTTCGTACTCGTACTCTACCCAGTTATAGTAAATTTCAATCTCGTAAATCATCCGTCCGCCGTCCCGGTCCAGCTCCAGCTTGGTGATGTTGGCGGCGGTAGCGCCGGGGACCAGAGCCAGCGCGATTTCCTGGGCCCGCTCGCGGGTGATAAGGCCGCCGCCGGAGGTCCCGGCATGCTCCTGGTCGCTCTCAAACTTAAGGACCTTTCCCGTAGCGGCGTCAATATCATATTCATACTCCGCGCCGGTACTGGTGTAGAACTCAATTTCATAAATCGTCCGTCCATCGTCGCGGTCCAGCTTCTGCTTGGTGAAGGTTGCGTCGCTGGCCGCTACTCCGGCGTGGGTCAGGGCCGCCGCCTTGGCGTCCTCCAGGGAGACCGCGCCGCCGGGGGTGGCAGACGTACCGGGGGTCGTATTGCCGGAGAAGCTGTCCGCGTCGGTGACCAGGCTCTCGCCGAGGGTAACGGTTTTCGTTGTGCCGTCCCAGGAGACCGTCTTGCCCATCAGCTCGCCAATGGCCCGGATGGGCAGGTAGGTGGACCCGGCGTAGAGCAGAGGATAGACCCGGTTGCCGCCCGCGTCGGCAAAGGAACGGGTTGCGCCGTCCACAACAACGGTAAAGTCGTCCCGGATTTCAGCGGCTACATCCGACGTCCTGGCGAAGGTGTCCGGTGTACCCGCAGCAGCTGGGGTGGTCCGTGCGCCGCTGAGGGTGACGGTTTTGGTGGACTGGTTCCAATCCACGTTCTTGCCCATCAACTCCCCGATAGCCCGGACGGGCAGATAGGTGGTGCCATTGTAGAGAATCGGGTGGACCTCCTGTCCACCGGCGTTGTAGAAGTCCCGCTGCGTCCCATCAATAATAATCGTTATATCAGGGCGCAGCTGGGCGGTCACCGATGACACCGCCCGGGCGGTTCCGGTAACAGCTCCCAGCAGAACACAGCAGAGCAGCGCGGCGCAGAGCAGTCTTGCAGATTTTTTTGCCAATGTTTTAACCATAAGAAAATCCTCCTTCACATATTTTATGGCATTGTTATTATACCAATTCCTGGAGAAAAAATCAAGCGTCCGGCTGCTGCTCCAGCAGTTTTTCCACCGTGCGGAAAAACGCCCCATGCGTCAGTCCATCCCGATTCTCCAAGGGCGGCGTCCGGCCCAGGCGTGTGGCGCAAAACTGAGCCAGCTCCACCGCTGTTACGGGGTCGTCCGGACGGAAGCGTCCGTCTACCGCGGTCATCGCCCCGGACTCCACCGCCTGCATGGCCGCAGCGGCATAGGGGTGCCGGGGTTCCATGTCCCGGAAGGGGGCCCGCCCCGAACGAATCAGCGCGACGCGGCGCCGGACCGTTTCCCACCCATAGGCCATCATCGCCAGCTCCCCCCGGGTAAGCGGCGCGTCCGGACGCAGGGTATTGTCCTGATAAGCCACGCACCAGCCCCGGCTCAGCAGCTTCCGGGCGGCCTGCCCGGCTTCGCTCTCCGGCAGCGCGTCCCGGAAGGGGGACCTCTCCAGCAGCTCCGAAACAGTTGTCACCTTATAACCGTGGTCAGACAACAGCTGGAGCTGCCGGTCCAGTCCGTCCGCCACCGGAGTCCGCCGCGCCATGTTAAAACCGTCTTTCTGGAAAATAATCTGACCGCAGAAAGCATCCGGGTCCTCCAGCAGCATTTTCTCCATAGGCCGCCAGGTGGCCTCCACCTCCGCCTCATAGGTCTCCAGCGGCAGCCACCCCGCTCCGTCAAAACTGGCCGCCATATACTGGTAACCCATCAGCGCGTAAGCGTCGTAGCTGGTGAAGCCCCCCCGGATACCGTCCACGTAGTGGGGCGGACGGCTCAGCCGCACCGGATAGCCCCAGCCCTCCTCCATGGCCTGATGAAGCTTTTTCAAATCCTCCACCACTGGGTCCAGGCCAGACAAATATCTCCGCCTGCCGTAGACCAGCGGCTTCCAGCCAAAAAGAACGTGGGAATACGTATGACTGGTAATCTCATGCCCTCCCGCCAGCAGCCGGGCAATCAAATCCGGGCAGTGAACCACGCCCCCCTGATCGTCTTTCCCAAAGTCAGGGTAGTGGTCGTATGCCACGCCCCCCCAGGACGCGGAACCATGCTTGCCCGCCTTGTCCGGGTAATTAGCGGAGGTATCCCCCACCACGTCAAAGGTCCCCTTGGCCCCGTAACGCTCCAAGGTTTCCGCCAGCACCAGTGTCAGCGCCTTGCCGCGAAAACGGTCCGGGTTTGCTGGAAGGCGGCAGGGACCATCGTCGAAGGTCATAGCGCAGATTCTCTCCCGGGTAGCCACCCGCTCAATACGGCGCACCGGTGAGAGGTAGACGGGCGTGCGCTCCCGGATTTGATCCTGGAAGCGGTGCTTGGCCTTTTTGGCAAGGCCGATGCCTTTGGTAACAAGGGACATGGGACGACCTCCTAGTAACGAAAAATCGTAGGGCATACATACTTTTTCTTGAAAGAAAAAGTATCAAAAAGAACTTTAATCGTGTTCTATCGAAACCTGTGCAGAACATCCAGCCCGGCGCAGTATACCACATACGCCGCCGCCTTTCCCAACCGCCCCAAACCGCCCCGTCTCCGGGCCTTGGTCCACTGGGACAGCCCTTTACGCAGGCGGGACGTATTCCGGCACAGCACCGCCGTGCTCCTGCCCGCCGCCAACGCCTCCCGCAAAGCGGACAGCGTCAGCGTATCCGCCGTCAACTCCGTAAACGCGTTGCCCACCTCAGCGGCGTCATGGGCGTCGCTTCCGCCCACACAGGCAATCCCCCGGCCATCCGCCAATCTGGCGGCAAGATGATTGGCCTCCGGTACCTTGAACGCGGCCCGGGCATTTACCGCCTCCACCCCGTCCAAAGAAAAGTTGAATTTTTCCGGTTCCGCCCCCGGCCTCTGATAGGGGTGAGCCAGCACCGCCAGCCCCCCCGCCTCCCGGATCGCCTCTACCGCCGCCTCCGGTTCCGGCAGACGCCCCATCTCCTCCAGAGGCAGCGGCCTATCCAGAAAAAGCCCCGTAATGTGGCCAACCCTGGTGGAGACCTCGCACCCCGGAATCAACAGCACGCCCTCCAAAGTCTCCGGCACAGGCGTGCAGAGGTCATGGTCCGTGATAGCGACCGCATCCAGACCCGCCCGCCGTGCCGCCCGGGCGATTTCCTCCAGGGACGGCCTTCCGTCCGGCGACGCGCTGGTATGCACATGCAAATCCACGCGAAATATGCTCATTTATGCCGCTCCTTTGCCAATAGGGACCGGAAATAGGCCAATCCCGGCCGGATATCTCCCCATTCAAACACGCCGTCCGCTACCGCCGGATTCAGGAAATCCCCCAACGCCCGCAGCATCATTCCCGGCTCTCCCCTCCTGGCGTAGCCCAAGGCGGCAGTCAGGTCCGAGGCGGCAAAAATCATCCGCCTGCCGCAGGCCGGTACCGGCGCGGGATAGGGCAGAGGCCGGTCCGGGTTGCCGGCATTCCAAGCCAGGACATACCACAGCAGCGGCAGCTCGCTGCCCGCCGCCCGGGTCAGCGGAAAGGTCCCCCAGACCCGGGGATTGACCTCCAGCAGCCGCGCCTCGCCATTCTGGTCCTCTTTGAACTCAAACATAGCCAGCCCCGTATACCCGGTTTCCGCCGTCAGCCGCGCCGCGTAGGTCCGTAAATCCTCCCTGTCCTCCTGGACGCAGCAGGAGGACGGTCCGCCGGTAACCGGATACTCCCGTACCCGCCGGTGGCAGATGGACGCCAGAACTTTCCCCTCCAACGCCAGTACCGAACACCCCAGACCGCCGCCAGACAGATAGGCCTGTACCACCGGCGGCTCTCCGGCCAGCGCGAGGAACCTCCCGTACTGCCGCTCCGCGTCCTCCGGCGATTTCACCACGGCATAGCGGTCCCGGGCGGTAAGCCCAAGCTTCTCCCCGCATACAGGTTTTATGACGCAGGGCAGCGGCAGCCGTCTGGAAAAGGCAGTCAAATCTTCCCCCTCCCGCCGGACAAAGCTCTCCGGTACAGGAATCCCCAATTTTGCCGCCAAAAGAGAAATCTGCTCCTTGCTGTTCATCACGTCCAGCTGTCCGGCGGTAGGGATGCACAGGCCGCCGGCCCCGTCAAAACGTTCCCGGTCCGCCGCCAGAAGCCCCAGCGTCCCCGCGCCCACCGGCAGAAGAGCCGGACGGCATCCCTTCCCCTGGCCAATCTCCCGGCACAGCTCCAGCAGAGCGTCCAAATAGCCCTCCTCCGACAGCCAGACATGCCGGGCGGCGCGGCGGGAGAGAGCCCCCAGAGGCGGCGCGGCAGGACTGCCGCGGCATCCATCCCTTTCACAGGTAATCACCTCCACCCCGGCCTCGCCCAAAGTGCGGACGAGAGCCAAGGACATACGGTAGTGGACGTCGGTGACGATAGCAGTCATGAGGCGGGCCTCCTTGCGGCGGATATTTTCAAGAGTGTGTAATAGGTAGTATACTACAAATTCCCGTGCAGGACAAGGGGGTAACTCCGGCGGGATTTACAAAGAGCTCCCCTTTAGTCTGCCCAGTCCCCGCCAGACTACGCAAAAAAGCCCGTCCGCGCTGCGGACGGGCTTTTCTTATCAAACGCGTTCCCTCTTAGAGAGATTGTTTCTTGGAGAGCTTTCACCCCGCTGCCACAGGCAGCGGGGCTGCCCCTTAACTGGGGAGCGGCCCGTCCGGCTCCGGCTAGTAAGCCAGCGGAACCCTCCCGCTTCAGTCCGCCCCTCAACGCGGGAGCGGTCTGCTGAGTACACTATACCACAGCCCTGGAGGTTCGGCAACAGGTAATTTCCGTTATGGCGTGATAATTTCTCCTGTCTCCGGGGACAAATATCCTTCCTACCACTGCTCCAGCTCTGCCTGCGTAAGCAGTTCCAAATCCACCAGCACAGCGATGGTGTGCTCCATGGTGGGGTAGAGATAAGCTGTGTTGTATCCGTACTCAAAATTGCCCCGCTGGTCCAGGCGGCGGTACTCCACATGCACAAAGCACTCGTAGGAGGGCGTATCCCACCGCATCACGTCCTCGCCCGGCACGTTGCCCTCCTGGGCGTCCTGAAGCAGAGCCTCGTAGACCCGCTGGCGGTCGCTTGGGTCCAGACTCTCCGCGCCGTAGCTGTTGTTATAGACCATGATATCAAGGAGAACCGCGTCCTCGGGGATGGCTATCTGACTGGCGATGATTTCCGGGTCCTTGTAGAGGGCGGCCAGCTTGCCGTCGAAGGTCTCCGGGTCCGTGACCCGGTCCTCCTCGAACTTCAGACAGTAGCGCCGGGTGAAGACAGAGCCGTTTTTCATCTTATAGGTGATAGTAAAGTAGCGGTAATTTTCCATGCCGTAGTCGGACTGGTGCAGGTAATTCCGGTCGTCCACAATGGCCTGGTGGACCTCCACCAGCCGCGCCGCCAGTTCCGGCTGCGTTTCCACATCGTAGTTAAGGACTCTGCCGCTGTTGCTCAGCTGTACCCACTCCACATCCTCCAGCTTAGGAACCCGCCGCTCCACGCCCAGGATGTCCAAGCGTATCAAGGCGCACAGAGCCACCACTCCGGCGCACGTCAAGGCCACGCCCCGTATACTGCCCCGGAATACCCGCAGGGTCTTCTCCAGCAGCATGGAGGCCACATAGTACCCCAGCACTCCGGCCAGGGCCATGCACACCGCCATGGGCACGAATTGGGCGTACAGCCCCGGCTGGAACAACGTGCCCCACAGCAGTTCATAAACCATCCGTCCCACGGTCAGCGTACTGAGCAGGGCCAACCCGTAGCGGAAAATGGGCCGCAGCGCGCGGAAGGCGGCGATATCCCCGGCCCGCTCGCTGGCACGGCGGCGGTAAAGCAGCCAAGCCAGCGCCAACAGCACCGCTCCCGCCAGGCCGTAGGCCGCCAGCGTGCCAAAGCCCTCTAAGTAGTAGGCCTCCACCTCCCCGGCGCTATCGTGAATCCTTTGGACAGAAATGCTCTGGTAAATCTGAATCAGCGGGGAAAGGAAATTGAAGACTCCCTGCCCGCCGGGACTGCCGGTCAGGAACGCCGACGCCAGACTGGCGGACAGCTGCTCCAGAAGAGGCGCAAGGAAGTTCGCCAGCCCGTAGAGCACCGGCAGGGCGAAGGCGTTGCCGGTGAGCATGGCGCAGAAGGTGGCCAGGCCGAAGAATGCCGTTGTCAGTAGTAATATCATCAACGCCGTGTTCACCGCCGCCACCAGGTCAAAGAACCCCCAGAAAAGGGCGGTAAGGCACACAAAGCTCCCCACCACAACAAAGGGAATGAGCATCATCGCCAATCCGGAGAGGGTGTTGGTGACGAACAGGCAGGTCCGGTCCACCGGCAGGGTGTGCATCAGCCCCACGGCCCGGGAATTGTATAGATAGCTCCATACCAGCGTAGCGCAGGCGATGGCATAGACAGCGCAGAAGCTGGGTCCCGCCATCGCCGCCGCCATATAGAGGACGTAGGAAAATTCCGCGGCGTCTATGTGACGGGCCGAGCCGCTGAGCAGAGCCAGCAGCATATACAGCGGCAGCAGGCTGCCCATCAGAGACGCCCCGCCCCACAGAGGCCAGAACCGGCTCAGATTCTTTCGGAACAGCGTCCGGTTAAAGAATGATTTCTTTGACGGCATACTGCTCACCTCCCAGTTCATAGATAAAAATCTCCTCCAGGCTTAAGGGCAGGGCTTCCAGCATCAAGGGTTCATGACGTTCCAGCCGGGAAGTGATATCTCCGGCCCTTCCCCGGACAATATAGGTATACACTCTGCCCACATGGGAGGTATGAAGCACCTCCAGCTCCTTGGGCAGCACGGGGGCCTCCCCGGGCTTCCAGACCGCCTGGAGCTTGACGATATTCTCCTGCAAATCGCTGAGGCTCCGCTCCAGCAGCACACTGCCCCGGTTCATGATCCCCACATGGTCGCACACGTCCTCCAGTTCCCGCAGGTTGTGGGAGCTGACCAGAACAGTGGTGCCATGCTCGCTCACATCGGACAGCATGAGGCTCCATACCTGCCGGCGCATCACCGGGTCCAGGCCGTCCACGGGTTCGTCCAGGATGAGGTACCGGGGCCGGCAGCACATGGTCAGCCAGAAGGCGGCCTGCTTTTGCATTCCCTTGCTCAGCCGCCGGATGACGGCCTTTTCCGGAATGGTAAAAACCTCCTTAAACTTCTCGTACCGCCCCAGATCGAAGGAGGGGTAAAAGCCCTTGTAGAAACGCATCATGTCCCGGACTGTGGCGGACTGGAAATAGTACCAGTCGTCGGGAATCGCGGCTATAAGAGCCTTTTTCTCCGGGTTTTCGTAGACGGGGGCTCCGTCCACCAGAACCTCCCCGCTGTCTGGCCGGTAGATGCCGGTGAGATGGCGGATAATGGTGGATTTGCCCGCGCCGTTAGGCCCCACCAAACCGTAGACGCCGCCGCTGGGTACGGTGATATTCGCGCCGCTGAGGGCGGCAAAGCCGTCGAAGGTTTTTGTGACGTTTTTTACTTCAATCATCTGGCTCCTCCTTCTCTGAGGACCGCCATAAGCTCCTCATCGCTGACATCCAGGTACCGCAGCTCGCCAATGAGTTCCCGCAGCTGCCCGAGGAGCGTCTCCCTGCGCGGGTCCTCCGCGTCGAAGGTCCCGCCGCCCGCATAGCTGCCCTCGCCAGGCACAGAGTGAATAAGGCCCTCGTTTTCCAGCTCGGAATAGGCCCGCTGGATGGTGTTGGGGTTGATGGCCAAATCTGCCGCCATGGCCCGGACTGACGGAAGCTTCTCCCCAGGCTCCAGAGCCCCAGAGACGATAAGGCGGCGCAGTCCGTCTCTTATTTGGCTGTAAAGAGGCTGGGAGTCCCTATAATTTAACGCTAACATAGTATCCCCTCCTATCACCGGCGTAAAAACAGCGCGGTGGTATAGATGAATAAAAACAGGCAGAATACGCCTGCCAGCAGCAGAACAATGTTTGGGCGCATATTGCGTCACCTCCAGGTGAAAGTATCTCTATAAGGAAACACGAACAGCCGCGCCTCTGTTTTTCTATCCTATCGAAAAAATATCCGCCGTGCAAGAGGATTTGGTATAAGAATATATTAAGATTTTTTTACGGCGGTCCGGGACGGGCTACAGCAAAAATTCCGGAGAAAACCACTTGTCATTTTCTCCGCATCCCAGTATACTGTTTCTATGAATAAGACATATTGCATTATCCCACAACTGAATATCCCGGCGGCGGCGCCGGACATAAAGCGACGATAAGGCGGGAGCCCAAGGCCCCCGCCCTTTTTTTCTTCTTAACGGAAACCTGGCTCGCCTTTCTACGACTATAAAGGCAAGCCGGCAAAACCTAAAGAAGGGAAAGATGCTATTTTATGGAGAACATACAAGTTCTGGAAGACTCCCGGTCCACGGAACGCCGGACGCGGGAGGTCCTAAAAGGAGGGAGAGGCATGGAGGACGAGGCCATTGTGGAGCTGTATTGGAGGCGGGACGAGGACGCCATCCGGTTTTCCCAGACCAAATACGGCGGCTATTGCAGCAGCATCGCCAAAAATCTTCTGGCGGACAGGTGGGACGTGGAGGAGTGTGTCAACGACACCTGGGCGGGGGCCTGGAACGCCATGCCGCCCCACCGGCCCCAACGCCTGCGGCTGTTTCTTGGCAAAATTACCAGGAGGCTGGCCTGCGACGCCCTGCGGGCGAAAAACTCCCTGAAACGCGGCGGCGGCGAGTATCCCGCCGCGCTGGAGGAGCTGGGCGAGTGCGTACCATCGGTTCCGGGAGCGGAGGAGGCTGCGGAGGCCAGGGAGCTGGAGGAAATGGTGGACAGGTTCCTTCACACCCTGCCGGAGCGGGACTGCAACGTCTTCCTACGGCGGTACTGGTACGCTGAGCCTCTGGAGACTGTGGCAGAGCGGTACCACTTGAAGCTGAACACGGTGAAGACCAGCCTGTTCCGCACAAGGAAGAAGCTGAAAGCGTATTTGGAAAGGGAGGGGGTCATCCTATGAGCAGACAGGAACGGTTATTTGACGCTATTGGCGGCGTGGATGAAAAACTGCTGGAGCGGTGCGAGAAAAAACGCGTCCGACGGAATACTCAGCGGGTCTGGGCAGCAGCAGCCCTGCTGGCGTTAGCATTCCTTGTATGGACAGCGATGCCGAAAAGCCCGGCGGTGACCTCAGACATCCCGGTGACCCCGCCGCCCGTAGACGAGAATCCGCCCATGGAGCCTGATTCTAACGAGGAGATTCCCCCGGAAGCGGAGGGGGAGTACCACTTCCTGCAATTCCAAGTGGAGGCAGAGGCGCCGGAGGTGTGTTTCAGTATCTATATTGACAAAGAGTCCTACTATAGTTATGAACAAGACGGGACCTATGTCATCCGGCCCCGGCTGGAGCCGGAGAATACCCCTGAGTGCAAGATGGAGATATCCCACATAGCCGGGACAGGTCTGACGGAGGCTATGGAAATGCTGCGGGCTCAAACGGCGGCCCTGTATGACTCTGTGGAGATTCAGGAGGACGGCGCGGCGGGTCTATCGGCAGCGATTAGTCCAGACATGCTTTACGCCAGCAACGGTACGGACTGGGACGACGCTCAGAGGGAGATTCTGTTTGCGGAGGACGGCAGCGGCGGCGTATTTGTGTTTGAAATCAGCTATTTTCTGGAGGCCACAGAGGGACACCGGGCATGGTTTATGGACATGGCGGGCACTTTTGCGCCTGATAGCGGCGAAGACCTGCCCGGTTGGATGGCAGAACTGAAGGACACGTCCCAGCGGCTGATGGAAGCCGCGTTCGCTAACGATATGGAGCCTGTGGCGGACCTGCTGGCCCCGGATGCCTGGGTGGAGGCTTACGGCGAAGATGTGGGCGGCATAGCGAGCGTAGGCGGTTTCGATTACAGTATAGACGTTGAAACGGGGTATACTTCCGCCGTGGTGTCGGTGAAGCACCGGCTCAGCGCAGAAGAGATGTATAGTTACCTTACCATGAAACTGTCCCGGGAGGACGGCCGGTGGAAGGCAGAATTTATCGGACTGGAAAAGTAAACTGTTTTTCAGAAGGGGTCAGACAGCTCATTGCCGTCTGACCCCTGTAATCGAGTAGGCAACCCATTCCGCCACGTTGACGGCGTGGTCGCCAATGCGTTCCAGATATTTTGCTATCATCAGCAGGTCCAGGGCTTCTTCCGCACTGGAGGCGTCCCGGCGAATAAGGCCGGTGAGGGAGGTTTTTATCTCCACAAAAAGCTGGTCCACCACATCGTCGTAGCGGATGACGGCTTTCGCCAGCTCCAAATCCCGCTTGACGAAGGATTCCACGCTGCTGGTAACCATTTTCGCGGCGGCCTGGGTCATTTCCGCAATGTGGACCTGACCGGGAAGGGATGCGCCGCCGATGTGGCGGGTAATCTCAGCGATGTCTGCCGCCTGGTCTCCGATCCGTTCCATGTCGGAAATCATTTTCAGGGCGGAGGAGATGGTCCGTAAATCCCGGGCCACGGGCTGCTGCTGGAGGAGAAGTTTCATGCAGAGGCTTTCGATATCCCGTTCCTGCTGGTCAATGTCCCGCTCTTTTGCAAGGGCGATATTGGCCATGTCCTGGTCATCCTCCAGGAGCGCCAAAACAGAAGCGGAGATGGCCTCCTCGCAGAGGGCTCCCATGCGGGTCAGTTCCTGATGCAGGCGTTCCAGCTGGCGGTCAAACTTGCTGCGCATTAGCCGAACCTCCCTGTGATATAGTCCTCGGTGCGCTTGTCTCTGGGCATAGAGAAAAGACGCTCCGTGGCGGTGTATTCGATTAGCTCGCCCATGAGGAAAAACGCGGTTTTGTCAGAAATCCGGGCAGCCTGCTGCATGTTGTGGGTCACCATTATAATCGTAAAACGTTCGCGGAGTTCCAGAATCAGGTCCTCAATTTTGGCGGTAGAGATGGGGTCCAGGGCACTGGTGGCTTCGTCCATGAGGAGGACTTCCGGGCGGACCGCCAGGGCGCGGGCAATGCAGACGCGCTGCTGCTGTCCGCCGGAGAGGCTGAGCGCGGACTTTTTCAGACGGTCTTTGACTTCGTCCCAGATGGCGGCGGCGCGGAGAGAATCCTCTACAATAGCGTCCAGCTTGGCGCGGTCACAAGTTCCGTGTGTGCGGGGGCCGTAGGCCACATTATCGTAAACGGACATGGGGAAGGGGTTTGGCTTTTGGAAGACCATGCCAATCTGGCGGCGGAGGGCGGTGACGTCTACGCCGGGGGCGTAGATATCGCGGCCATGGAAGGTGAGAGAGCCGGTGACGCGGGCAATGGGGATGAGGTCGTTCATGCGGTTGATGGTGCGAAGGAAGGTGGACTTGCCGCAGCCAGAGGGGCCAATGAAGGCGGTGACCTGGTTGGCGGGGATGTTGGCGGTGATATGGCGGAGGGCCTGGGCGGGGCCGTAAAAGAAGTCCAGGTCTTTGGCGGAGAGGATTGTTTTGTCCGGCATTTGTGATTTCCTTTCGGGAGAGCGAAACGGAGTTTCGCGCAAAAGTTTGGGCCGCCTTTTCAAAGGCGGCGGGGGTCCGGGGGCAGCGCCCCCGGGGCTACCCCCGCCGCAGGCACTTACCAGCGAGGCTGGCGGCCAAGTTGATGAGTACGGTCAAAAAGAGCAGTACGGTGGCAACGGAAAAGGCGGCGGCGAAGTCCGCACGCTCCTTGGCATAGACGTAGAGGGCAACTGTAAGGGTAGAGCCGGAGGCCTTCATGAGACCCTGAATGGTGGAAAAGTCCTGCATGGCTGTGGAGAGACCGGCGGTGTACATCAGGACCGCCGTTTCGCCTACAACACGGCCTGCGGCGAGGATACAGCCGGTAACGATGCCGTCTACGGAGGAGGGGAGGACAACGGTGCGGATCATGCGCCACTTGCCCGCGCCTAAGCCGAGGGCTCCTTCCCTGTAGGCCTTGGGGACGGTTTTCAGGCTCTCTTGGGTGGCCCGGACAATGGTGGGGAGGGTCATGATGGCCAGCGTGAGGGACCCGGCCAGGAGGGTTTTTTGCAGGCCCAAGGCGGTGCAAAAAAGGATAACGCCTACCAGCGCGTATATCATGGAGGGGATACCCGCCAAGGTTTCGGCGGCAAATTCAATCATGGCGGTCAGGCGGCGGCTGCGGGCATACTCGGTGAGATAGACTGCCGCGCCGACGCCAAGAGGAAGGACGATGAGGAGGGAGAGGATAATTACATATAGGGTGTTGAATATGCTGGGAAGGATACCGGCGGTACCTTGCAGGATGCTCTCGGCACTGGATAGGAACTGCCAGCTGAGGCCGGGGAGGCCGCGATAGCAGACGTAACAGACGATGGCGACCAGAAGACCGCCGGTAAGGGCCGCGCTGAGCCAGAGCAGGAGGCGCAGGACGGCATTGAAAAGGCCCCGGCGTGGGGACGGCCAGCGCATCCGGGCCACGGTCAGACCTCCTTTCCCCGTTTGACGGTGAGGCTGAGCAGGATGTTGATGAGCATGATGAAGAGAAACAGGACGAGGCCGATGGAGAAAAGGGCCTGCCGCTGGAGACTGCCGGGGGCGGCGTAGTTCATCTCAATGGCAATGCCGGTGGTAAGGAAGCGGACGCTTCTTAGGAGAGACGGCATATTGGCTACGTTTCCGGCTACCATAAGAATGGCCATTGCTTCGCCGATGGCCCGGCCTATCCCTAAAGCCACCGCCGCCGCAATACCGCTTTTCGCCGCCGGGACTGATACCCGAAACCAGGTTTCCGGTTCCGTGGCCCCCAGGGCCAGGCTGGCTTCCTCGTACTCCTTGGGAACGGCCTCCAGAGCGGCGGCGGAAAGGTCGATGACAGAGGGGAGTATCATTACCGCAAGGACCAGGATTGCCGCAAGAAGGCTGTCTCCGGCCGGGAGGTTCAGCCAGGCGCGAAGGGCCGGGACCAGTACGCACATCCCCACCAGGCCGTAGACCACGGAGGGAATGCCCGCCAGGAGGCTTACCGCCGGGCGGAGAAGTCCTGCCAGACGGGGCGGAGCGGCCTTTGCCAGGAAAATGGCGGTGAGAAGGCCTATGGGTACGCCTACCACAATGGCGCCCGCCGCGCCGTAGACGCTGGTGAGAATCAGGGGCAGAATGCCAAAGCGGGGATCGGTTTCGTTGGTGGAATCCCAGGTTCTGCCGAAGAGGAAGCTGGCAAGCCCGACCTGGCGGATGGCGGGCAGTCCCGCGGCAATCAGGTAGGCTGTGATGAGCAGGACAAAGGCTACAGCCACCAGCCCGCAGAGAAGGAACAGAATTTGCATGGAAACCTCAGCAGGTTTGCGTTTGGTCATGGGAAGCTCCTTTCCGTTATGGAGCAATCGCTCCCGCACGGGTGATATACGCGGCGGCCTCTTCACTTTGCGCAAAATTCAGAAAGGCCTGGGCCGCCTCACCAAGAGGCCTGGACGCGCTGGCGACCATTAAAAAGGGCCGTTGCAGGCGGTAGGCGCCGTCCCGGACCGTGTCCTCGCCGCAGGCCACGCCGTCTACCGCCACCGCCGCTACGCCGTCGCGGACCGAGGAGAGGGAGGCGTAGCCGATTGCGTTGGGATTTGCGCTTATGTTCCCTATCACATCTCCGGTAGAGCCGTATACGTTGGTATAGACGCAGCGGTCCACCACGCCTACCGCCTCCTCAAAGGCCCCCCGGGTGCCGGACCCTGCCTCCCGGCCATAGACCGCTACCGGGGCGTCGGGGCCGCCCAGAGCCTGCCAGTTGGAAATTTTTCCGGCGAAAATCTCCGCCAGCTGTTCCACGGTCAGGTCCCGCACTGGGTTACTGGGATGCACCACCACGGCAACGGCATCCAACGCCACCACATAGGCCACCGCGCCTTTGCTCTTTTCGGAGGACTTGAGGCGGCGGCTGGAAAGGCCGATGTCGCAGGCTCCGGACAACGCCGCCTCCACCCCGGCTCCGGAACCGGTGCCGGAGTAGTTGACCGTAACGCCGGGCTCCTTCTCGCGGAAGGCCTCCTGAAGAGCGGACATGACATCCGCCATGGAGGAGGAACCGTCTGTGTTGACCGTTCCGGTGAGGCCGGAGGGCGGCGGGCCGCTTTTGCAGGCGGCGAGCAGCAGGAGACCGGCGAGCAGGCTGAAAGCGAGTTTCTTCATACAAAACGCCCCTTCCTGGTATCTGCCTTAGTTTATCGCGGCAGGCCCTGTCCTATACGCATAATCTCTCCAAAAAGCGGCACAACTAAAGCGATAGGCCCTGCCGGGGCCGGGAAAGGAGCGTTTACGCATGAATGTGAATCCAAGGAAGGCGGCTGTGATAGGATGCGGGTATGTGGGGGCGTCCATTGCCTTTCGCTTTTTACAGCAGGGGCTGTTCTCCCAGATGGTACTGCTGGATGTGGACCGCGACAGGGCCGAGGGAGAGGCGATGGATCTCAGCGACGGCCTGCCCTACGGCGCGGCAATGGAAATTACCGCCGGGAGCTACGACGACATTACGGACTGCGCGCTGGTGGTGATAACAGCGGGCGCCAACCAGAAACCCGGAGAAACCAGATTGGATTTAATCGAAAAAAATACCGCCATCCTGCGGGCGGTACTGGGGGAGATTACAGCCAGGGAGTTCGGCGGTATTCTTCTTATTGTGTCTAATCCCGTGGACGTGCTGACTTACGCGGCATGGAAAATCTCCGGCTATCCCCGAGAGCGCGTGATTGGGGCGGGAACGGTGCTGGACACCGGACGGCTCAAGCAGCTGATGGGCGAGGAGCTGAAGGTGGACAGCCGGAATATCCACGCCTTTATCATCGGAGAACACGGGGACAGCGAGCTGGCGGTGTGGAGCGAGGCTAACGTCTCCGGTCTGGCGTTGGAGGACTTTTGCCGCATTCGGAAACGGGAACTGCGCCCGGAGGATTTTCAGCGGCTGTACCGGGAGGTGCGGGACAGCGCGTACGAAATCATACGGCGGAAAGGCGCGACCTATTACGGCATTGCGATGGCGGCAGGCCGGATTGCGGAGTGCATTGTAAAAGACGAACATTCCGTGCTCCCCGTTTCGGCTGTATTGGATGGGCAATATGGTCTGGAAGGGCTGGCGCTGAGCATTCCATCGGTGGTGGGACGGAATGGCCTGGAGGATATTCTGGAGATTCCTCTGAGCTGGGAGGAGGATCGCGCGCTGCGCGAGTCCGCACGCCAGATGCAAGCGGCCATCGGCTCCCTGGACCTGGGGGCGAAGGTTCCCGCCTTTCCCGGCGTATAAAAAGAACCGGCCGCGCTTTTACAGGCGCGGCTGGTTCTTTTCATTGTTAGAACAATAGGCGTCAATATACACCTGGCGGCGGCTCTTAACGAGGAACTCACCCATCTCCTGGCAGAAACCGGGGTCGTCCAGAAGCTCCACCACCTCCGGCGCGTAGCGGGAACCCTTTCCCGCCCGCAGTTCGTCCACCAGCTGGCTGTAGGTCTTGGCGGCGGCGTAGCTGCGGCCCACATTGTCCGTTCCGGCATCCAGGGCGTCCACAACGGTGATGATATCCACAATCTGCCGGACAGAGGCGGGGCATTTTCCGGCGGCGCGGGGATAGCCGCCCTGACCGTCGTAAGCGCGGTGGTGGTAATAAGCGGCACAGGAAATCTCCGCCATGTCCAGCGTCTCCAGCAGGTCACAGCCGAAGACCGTGTGCAGCTTAATACAGGCAAACTCCTCGTCCAGAAGCCTGCGGCTGTACTGGCCCACTACGCTGAGGAGCATACACTTGCCGAGGTCATGGTAGAGGCCGCAGTGGAAAGCAAAATCCAGCAGACGGTCCAGGCTCTCCGGGGAAGCCGCCGGGGCGTCCATATGCAGGAGACCGTTCAGGAGCTCCGGTCTGGTCTCCGCCATTCGCTGGCAGAAACGGCGTGTTACTAGAGCTACCACTTTGGAATGGACAAATGTGGGTGCATGGCAGGCCAGTATGTATTCCAGCAGCTGTTCATTAAGCCGTTTGTCCTGGGCGGACACATAGCGGCTGACAGCGTGCATGGTCTTGGATACCTGTAAGGCGTACTCGTTGCGGGGCAGGAGAAATAAGAATTCCTTCTGTTTATCAAAAGCCTGCTGCAAGCGGTCCTGCAACGCCCCGCGCTCCTCCGGAGGAAGCCTTTTCGCGTAGGCCATAAGGTACTCCGGGGTATATAGAATCGTCCAGATGTTGTCGCCGGAGAAGTCGTGAAGTCCGGCGGACTCGCACATCCCAAAAAGGACTTCCATAAGCTCCTGCACGGAGAGCAGTCCCGCGTGGTAGCGGGCCGCGTTGTAGACATACTGCGTGCGCACCCCGATAGCCCGGCCTTTGACCTTGGCAATCTGCTCCTGGTGATGGTAGACGTAGGCGGCGGACTCCAGAACAGCCTGGGCGATGCCGGGGTCATGGGCGTCCCGGAGGGCGGAGAGGAATTGGGTACGGTCATAATGCATGGTGTAGACGAAGGAGTCCCAGGGTATTTCAGGGTCCATCTCCCGGTAGCGGGGGGACTCCACAATACGCATGGTCTGGGTAAAGCACTCCATGTACTCGTCCCAACTGGCGCTGATGTCGTAATTTTTTTCACCGCTGTTGCCGCCCTGAAAGCTCTCCAGGCCGTACTTGACGTTGCCCAGACAGCGGATGATATAGCTCCGGGTTTCGGGGCAGGTAATCTCAGCATATTGGTCCAGATAGGCGGCCCCGGCCCGGAAACACGCCCCAATCTGGTCTATGAACAGGTTGATTCCCAGCTCAGGGTCCCGGATGTTGAGGTAGAGAAGCGTAATTCCCTGGGAGTAGAGCTCCCGGACGATGAGGTCCCTGTCCTGATGGTACTGGGCATATGCGTAAAGCAGTTTATGAATCCGGTACGCGATGCCGGTATCCGGACTGCGGTTAAAACTGAAGAGTTTCCCCGCCAGCGCGGAGAGCTGCTCCGCCTCTTCAGCGGTGAGGGTTTCAGCGGATTTTGAGAAGAGAATTTTGTCCAGGATTTTGTCGTTTTCCTGGTGGAGCTGGTGGAGCTGTCCGGCGCAGCCGCGTATCGTTTCAATCATCTGATCCTCAGACATATCCGAGGTTACCTGGGGCTTGACGAGGACGCAGGCGGCGGCAAGATTATCCAAATAGGCTTGGCAGAGAGCTTCCATTTTATATCACTTGTTTCCTTTTACTATTGATTCCCATTTCAGCATGGTAAACCCTATATTTAGTCTACCACAAAACAGTGGCAGATTCAAGGTCAATTTATAAAACATCGCTAAACCGCCGGTTTGCGTGGGTAGTATTGTATAAAAATTCGACAATATTTTTGGACAGGATGCGAATTCACACCGGAAGGAGGCTGTGGTAAAGTAGCATTGCTAAATTAAGAATACGTATTCTGCGGTGGTGTTTATGATAACAATGACAGAAATCGCGAGGCTGGCCCACGTCTCCCAGCCTACTGTGTCCCGGGTGCTCAACGGCAAGCCTAACGTGGCCCCGGAAATTCGGGAACGGGTGCTGGCCTGCGCCAGAGAGCATGACTACCAGTTCAACGTTCTGGCCAAAAGCCTGCAAGGCAGCAGGACACAGCTTCTGGGGGTGCTGGTATCAGACGTCTCCAACAGCTTTTTCGCCGACTTGTCCAAACAGATTGAAGCGGAAGCCCGAAAATACGGTTACAGCATGATCCTCTTCAACAGCGACTACAATGTACAGCGGGAACGGGAATACCTGACGGTGGCCCGCCAATACCGGGTGGACGGCGTGTTGGCCGCGCCGGTGCAGGAGCGCGGCGCGGAGTGGCGGGAGTCCGTCCAAAAGCTGGATATCCCAGTAGTGGCCGTTACCCAGCGAGTGGAGGGCGTTGACTGCGTATATGTGGACCACATGGAGGCCGGGGCTATGGTGGCAAAGCACATGGCCGAACGAGGATATGGCCGGTTCTTATATATCGGGGAGGAACAGAGCGCAAAATACGCCGGCTTTCGGAGCGCATTGGCGGACCTGGGCCACGGGGACCGGGTAGAGTGCACCGCCAGCAGCGACAGCCGTCAGCTGAGCGCTTTCCTGGAAACCTGGTTCCGCCGTCCGAGCTACCGGACAGGTATTTTCACGGAGAACGACCTCTGCGCCCTGCGTGTACTGAGCATTCTGCGGGAATTGGGTGTGCCGGTCCCCCGCCGGGCAGGCGTCATGGGCTTCGATAATATCTCCGTGGGCCGCTACCTGAATCCAGGGCTGAGCAGCGTATCCCAGCCCATAGGGCTTATGGCGGAGCAGGCGGTGTCCCGGCTGCTGCACCGGATGGACCATCCCATGGGCGAACCGGCGTTGGAGCTGGCCCTTCCGGCAGAACTGGTGGTCCGGGAGAGCACATAGAATGCTTGTCACTTATTTTCCCCTATTACGGAATATGAATGCGTATTCTTGTCGGATTTTAAAATCTTTTGTCCCATTTTAGAAGCCGCGCTCCACAGAACGCCCGGCGGTTAGCGCGGCAAAGTTCTGGACAAAAAGGACCATCTGTGCTATAATAGCATATAAAATAACGGATAATCCTGCGAGCTGAAAAAGATAGCTGTTCTGGCCGGGAAAACGTATCAATTTTGCCGTATTTTGGTATCACAAATCTATGGAAAGGGAGGTCTCGGATGATGAAAGATATTACGGCTATTGGAGAAATTCTGATCGACCTGACCCAGACTGGACATAACGAGGCAAAGGTA
>CAMSIF010000006.1 GCA_947058885.1 uncultured Clostridia bacterium | reverse complement strand
CTTGAAATCTCTCGGTTTTTTCACCAAAAATCTTTTTTGACCTCTTTTTCTGGTGGAGGTGAGGAGAGTCGAACTCCTGTCCGAAAACAATTTCACGGGACTTTCTCCGGGCGCAGGCGGTTATTCTGGACGGCGTTACCGCCCTGTTCCCCTCCCAGCAGGCAAGCCGTCACGCCTACAGGTCAGGTGAGCTTCATGATGCATGGTACGGGCAAAGCTTACCGTACTCACGTTCACTGCTAAACGACGCCCTTCTTAAGCCGCAGTACTCTTAAGTCGGACGGCTGCCGTTAATTAGGCAGCAATAAGCAAAGAATCGTTGTTCTTTAATTTATAAAGGTTGCCCGTTTTGAGGTGGTCAGGCGCCACCGCCCGCTGGTCCCGCTTCCTCATCCCCGTCGAAACCGGTACACCCCCTTATGAACATAAGATAGTATACCACATATGAACGGTCAACGCAACAAGAAATTTGGCGGCTATTTATTATGCGGAAGCCGGTTACGCCATCATATCAAAAAAGGCTCTCGAAAAATGCCTCCAGCCAGGGGTGACGGCCAGCAAAGACGGCGGAGACAGCCTCCCGGATGGCCGCCCTGGTCTCCGGCGAGACAGTTCCTCCCGGGTCGATAACGAAAGTCTTCGCACCTTCCGCCGCTGCCCCGATAGCCAGAGGAGCCTGCGCCACGCCTCCGGCGGCGATTTCCGCTGCCGCTGCTACACCTCCAGCGGCGTAAACTCCGTAGCAGATGCCGCCCAGAGCCAGCCAGCCGAAGGCAAAGCCGCCTATCGCTACAGCTCCAGCGGCAAAACCACCAATAGACAGCAGTCCCAGGGAAAGGCAGCCGATGGACAGCAGCAGTCCCAAGGAAATCACTCCCAAACTGACCAGCCCTACGCAGATAATGCCTATGGATATCAGCCCCGTGGCAACGTTTCCGATAGCGATGATCCCCTTGGCCCGGGCAAATCCGTTCTCTCGCAGATGGATATGTATCAGGGGCAGGCCCCAGAGAGTACGTTTGCTTTTGTATTCGTACTCCCAGCGGCAGCAGCACTTGACAATAGTTGGGTTCTGAGTCGCCTGGCCGGATACCGTATGGGCTTGGTTCATCTGGGCGGACTCTGTTCCCGTGATAAGATAGTCCAAACTCACGCCGAAATAGCGGGCCAGAGTGACTAAATTATCCATATCCGGGCGCGAAGTACCGGCCTCCCATTTTTGTACCGCCTGGCGGGTAACGCCCACCATTTCCGCCAACTGCTCCTGACTGAGTCCTTTTTCCCGGCGCAGCTGGTTGAGCCGTTCACGAAACTCCACTGTTATGAACCTCCTTTGAGTTGATGGCCCAAGTATACCACACGCGGGTCCCAGACGGCTACCAAAAGTAGTAGGAAATTTGACAACCAACGGTTGCACCCCCTATATTTTCAACGATTTTTGGCTCCCCTGGGACCCGGCGGAAACGCGCCTCTGAAACTTCGGCGCGCCGGAAGCTGTACAAGAGCCAAACGGGCGGAGAATGGAGCTACTCCATTCCCCGCCCATTTCCTATATTCAGACCAGCCTGAGAGACGCCGTAAAGTTGGTGAACGCTGTTTTACGGACACCCGGCCACATATATACCGCCAGTCTTATTTCCGCTCCTTATTGTCGACTACCTGCCGGAGCATGGCGGTGAAATTCTCCAGGCTCATCGCGCCCAAGTCTCCCTCCGCGCGGTGGCGGACAGAGACGGTGCCCGCTTCCATATCCCGGTCTCCCACCACCAGCATATAGGGAATCTTTTCCAGTTGGGCTTCCCGGATTTTCTTGCCGATTTTCTCGTTTCGGCCGTCTACCTCCACGCGGAAGTTCTGGGCCTCCAGACTCCGTGAGATTTGGGCGGCGTACTCCGCGGCCCGGTCGGTAACGGGCAGCACCTTCACCTGCACAGGGTTCAGCCAGGTGGGGAAAGCCCCGGCAAAATGCTCGGTGATAACGCCGATGAACCGCTCAATGGAACCCAGCAGAGCCCGGTGAATCATAACGGGCCTATGGGCCTCGCCGTCCGCGCCAATATACTCCAGTTCAAAACGCTCGGGCATCTGGAAGTCCAGCTGGATGGTGCCGCACTGCCAGGTCCGGCCCAGACTGTCGGCCAGATGGAAGTCCAGCTTGGGGCCGTAGAAGGCGCCGTCCCCGGCGTTGATGACAAAGGGCTTGCCCATCTCCTCAATGGCGGCCTGGAGGGTGTTCTCAGCGAACCGCCAGACCTCCTCGTCTCCCATATGGTCCTCCGGCATGGTGGAGAGCTCAATCTGATAGGTGAGGCCGAAGGTGGAGTACATCTCGTCAAAGAGCTTTACCACGTTGATAATTTCGTCCTTCATCTGTTCCCTGGTCATGAAGATGTGGGCGTCGTCCTGGGTAAAGCAGCGGACCCGGAAGAGCCCGTGGAGCGCGCCGCTCATCTCATGGCGGTGGACCAGCCCCAGCTCCGCCGCCCGCAGGGGCAGGTCCCGGTAGGAATGGGGCTCGGACTTATAGACCAGCATTCCGCCGGGGCAGTTCATGGGCTTGACGGCAAAATCCTCCCCGTCAATGACAGTGGTATACATATTATCCTTGTAGTGGTCCCAGTGGCCGGAGCGGTGCCACAGCTCCTGGTTCAGGATAATGGGCGTAGCGATTTCCACATAGCCGTAGCGCTTGTGGCACTCCCGCCAGTAGTCCAGCAGCGTATTTTTCAGCGTCATTCCCTTGGGCAGGAAAAAGGGGAATCCGGGTCCCTCCTCCGCCAGCATAAAGAGTCCCAGCTCCTTGCCCAGCTTGCGGTGGTCCCGCTTTTTTGCCTCCTCGATACGGGCCAGATATTCATCCAGCTCGTCCTTCTTGGGGAAAGCCACGCCGTAAATCCGCTGGAGGGTCTGGCGGCTGGAGTCGCCGCGCCAGTAGGCGGCGTTGCAGGCGGTAAGCTTGATGGCGTTGCCTTTAACGCGCCCGGTGGAGTCCACGTGGGGACCGGCGCAGAGGTCCACAAACTCCCCCTGCTTATAGAAGCTGATAACCGCGTCTTCAGGGAGGTCGTTAATCAGCTCCACCTTGTAGGGCTCGCCCTTTTCCTCCATGTACCGGACGGCCTCCTCCCGGGGCAGCTCGAACCGCTCCAGCTTCAGCTTCTCCTTGCAGATTTTCCGCATTTCAGCCTCCAGCTCCTCCAGCTGGGTTTCGGAGAAGGGCTGCGGGGTATCGAAGTCGTAATAGAAGCCGTTATCAATAGAGGGGCCGATAGCCAGCTTCACCTCCGGATGCAGACGCTTCATAGCCTGGGCCAGCACATGGGAACAGGTATGCCAATACGTCTTGCGGTACGCCTCGTTTTCAAAAGAATACAGGTTTTCTTCGCTCATACAAAAGCTCCTTTCTACATGGGGGCAAAGAAAAACTTCACCCCTGCCTACATGTCAGGGGTGAAGCAAAAACTCCACGGTTCCACCCTGCTTACGGCCCTTTTCCCCCGCGTCCAGCAGCTTCTCCTATCCAGGCTTTACGCCCGGTACGAAAATGCCGCGACCTGGGGCAGGCCGTCGCTCGTGACCGCTGTAACGGGCGGGCCCGTCCCGGTCGTCCCGGGCGGCTCGGGAGTGGTACGGCCGCCGTCCGCGCAGGACGCTTACAGCAAGCGCGTCCCTCTCTGGAGCGTTTCGCAGCGGTTTCTTCTCCGTCAAAGCCAATTTTGATATCAGCTACTATATCACCGGCCCTGGGGATTGTCAACAGTTTATTTTCCCCAAGCCCCTTCCTTTGTCTGAACCCGCTTACATCAACGGCTCCAGCTGGAGAACCGGGTGGCCCTTCTCCGTCAGGAAGCTCATCAGCTCCTCCGGGTCGGCGGTGATGGTTTCGTCGCCAATCATGTCGCAGAAATTCTCAATGCCCAGCAGCTCCTTGGCGGTGGCGTTGAGACGGAGAGCCACATCGTCCTTCAACTCCTTGGGCATCCAGACGATACGCGCGATACCGCCCTCGGCGGCGGCAAATTTTTTGGATGCAATGAAGTGCCTGCCGTGGCCCATAAAGCCCGGGGTCTGCACGCCGCCGCCGGTCATGGAGGCCAGCTCGCCGAAGGTCATGCCCGTAGGGGTCATCCCCTTGAACTCCCGGTTGCAGATAACCAGGCCGTTGGAAATCGGCTCAATGCCGCAGATACACTCAAAGCAGCCGCAGGAGGTCATGGGGTCCTCCATGATGGAGTACAGGCTCACGTGCTCCACCGCGCCCTGGGTAGCGGCATGAACCATCCGGTCCACGTCGGGATAGTAGCCCTTCACCTCGTCGGTGCAGCCCTCCTTGCTGATGGGCTGGCAGGGACCGGCGTCGTTGAGCTCCTTGGTGGCCTTGGCGTCCAGCCAGCTCACCGCGCCGCACAGGCCCAGCCGCTCCGGCGTGACCACACAGCAGTGACTGGGGGCGAAGGACTGGCAGAGGATGCAGGTATAGAATTGATCTACGCTCTCATCGGTGAGGGAGTTGAGACGGTCGTCGCGGGCGTTATAGGCGGGCATAGCCTCCTCGTTGAGAATCCGCGCGGCCTTTTCGGGGTCGGTAACCAAGGTGACCTGGCATTTATCCACCACCGCGTCAAATTCGTCCATAATCATGTTGTAGAGGACCTCGCCGAAGTGCTGCATCCGCAGGCCCTTGTCATAGGCGTCGTTAGACACGCGGATGCGGAACTGGTTGCGCTGGCCGGTATGCATAACGCCCTCCATATAGTTGAACCAGGCGTGGATTTTCCGCTCAATAACGGACTCAAAATCCTTCTGCATTTTGGCGCCGGCGACTTCAATATAAGTGGCCAGGGCGTACTCCATTTCGCCGCTGTCAATGTCTGGGCCATCAATGGTGATTTTGTGGTCCTCCACCTGGTCCATGTCCCGCATGGTCACCAGCTCGCAGGTGGTGTTCTTGCTGGACCAGAACTCCACCTTCATGTCCGCCTTGCGGATAATCTCGCCCTCAAAGGCGGCGGCAAAGGCCACGGGAATGGGCAGCTCTTTCACCTTGATTTTGATATTCCGCAGAGCCAAAGACCGTTTGGCGGTCTCCTCGTGGTCCAGAACGGCCTCCAGCGCGCCGGGAACCTGAAGGTCTCCAATATCCTGGTCCACCACCACAGGGAAGCCCAGCGCGATGGCCCCCGCCCCGGCGGAGACAACCACCTCGTTCAGCGGTCCGAAGGTGTTGACATACGCGGGAACGCGTTCCTTGGTGTAGGCCAGCAGTCCCGCCAGGTCGCCAGGCTGGACGTTGCCGAAAATCAATGCCGCCCGGATGGCTACCGTGACCACATGAATAACGCTGGTGACGTCGTGGCCCAGGGGCACCACCCGCAGCTCCAAGCCCATCTTCACGCCCTCCGCCAGGGCCTGTTCAATGCAGTCGCCAATCATAAAGGTCAAAATGCCTTTGGACTGATAGTCCTTCACCACCTTGGCCACAGCGGCGGCATCGTCCGCCTTGCCCAAAATCACAGCCACGCCGGGGATATCTCCGGTTACCAGAGGCACGCCCAGAGAGCGAATAATGGGGTCGGGAACAAAACCGATGCCGGAATCCGACTCGTAGGGGCTGCCGCCGCCCGCGTACTTCAAACCCTCAATAATTTCCGCGCCCACGGCGGTGGCCAGTCCCGCGTTGAGAGCCTGGCCCAGATCGTCCTGGTTGGTAATAAGGCTCTTGAGTACGCCCACACAGGCGGGCAGGTCCCCGAGAGTCTTGACCTTCACGCCAGTAGCGGCGTAGATGGTGGGGAAGAAATAGGCGGTGTCAGGGAAGGTTACGGGGGCGTCCGCGCCATGCTTTGCGATGGCGTCGTTCACCGCGCCCTCGGCCAGCCCCGCTACAGCGTTGGAACCGGCATAGATGAGATCAGTCAATGCGCTCATAGGAAATAACCTCCTGCAAATTTGGTATTGGCAGTATCTGTATCTATCAATATATCAAAAAAGGTTGGATTTGTATAGTCTTTTTAGGTGGTTTTGGCAAAGAAATTTTCTTTCTCCGGAGCAGGAAGCCCGGGGCGGCGCGGGGGCGGGCAAGTGGGACAAATTGTTGGGGAGGATTCGGGTTTTAAGCATTTTCGCCAAAAAACAGAATAAAATAATATACAGATATAACAAAAACGCTGCCAAACATACGCAGACCATACGGAATTATTATAAAATGTGACTTCTTTGAATTTCTGAATATATTTTGTTCACACCAGCTAATTTACAGAAATGTTCCCCTGAATTATACTTTTATGCAGTTCTAACGGCATTTGCGCGAAAAAGGTCACCCGGCGTTCCCTTTTCGCGCTTGGCCGTAAATATATATATCATTAAAAAGGAGTGGAGTTATGAAACAATTTCCCCGCAGGATAGCGGCGGTCCTGGCTCTGGTGCTGCTGCTGTCAATTACCGGGTGCGGCTCTTCCGACGGCAAGACGCACCTGACCTTCCAGATTTGGGACGTTGCCCAGCGGGACGGTATGCAGGCTATGTGCGACGCCTACACCGCAAAGAACCCCGACGTGGTTATTGAGGTCCAGGTCACCAGCTGGAGCGAATATTGGACCAAGCTGGAAGCGGCCGCCGAGAGCAATACCATGCCCGACATCTACTGGATGCACACCGACCAAATCCTCTACTACGCCGACTTCGGCATTCTGGCGGATTTGACGGACCTCTACGACGACCCCAATTTCTACCAGGACCACTACTCTGAAATCTCCATCGGCAACGCCAGCGGTTCCGACGGCAAGATTTACGGCGTTCCCAAGGACAAGGACAACATCCTCCTGGTCTATAATAAGGAGATGTTTGACCAGGCCGGGCTGGAGTACCCCAACGACAACTGGACCTGGGACGATATGGAGTCCGCTTCTCAGGCCATCTACGACAAAACCGGTAAGTACGGCTATATGGCCTACAACGACGAACAGCTGGGCTACTGGAACTTTGTCTACCAGAACGGCGGCTACATACTGGATGAAAATAATGTCTACGCCGGCTACACCCAGCCCGCCACCGCAGACGCCATCAAATACTATGTGGGCCTCCAGCAGAACGACTGGTGCCCGGACCAGGCCTACTTCGCGGAAACTTCTCCCGGCACCGCCTTCTTCTCCGAGCAGGGGGCCATGTTCCTGGAGGGCAACTGGAACCTGCTCAGCGAGCTGAACAACTACCCCGACATGGTGGGCAAGTGGGACATCGCCAAGCTGCCCAAGTGCCCCAATCCCGCCAGCGGCGACGGCCAGGCCGCCATCTCCAACGGCCTCTGCTACGCCACCGCCGCCAAGGGCAAGAACCTGGAAACCGTCAAGGACGTGCTGCGCTTCTTCGGCAGCGAGGAGGGCCAGCGTATCCAGGGCGAATCCGGCGCGGCTATCCCCGCCTACCTGGGCCTGGAGGAAACCTGGTCCACCGTGTTCCAGAATTTTGACTACATGATTGATGTCCAGCAGTGCTATGACCAGTTCGACTACGTGGTCCAGTACATTAACAACTCCTCCCGCCGCAAGTGGAAGGCAGTCGTAGCCGACGAGATGGTCCGCATCTATAATGGCGCCAATATCGACGAGAGCCTGGCGAAGATGCAGGAAATCGCTGACAGCTACGTTCAAAACTGAGAGGAGGTTATTTCGTGAACGGAAAGAATAAAATTTCCCGGGCCGCCCGCATTGAGCAGAACTGGGGCTGGTTCATGGTGGCCCCCACCATCATCGGCCTTGTGGTGCTGAATGTCTGGCCCTTCATCCAGACCATCTACGCCAGCTTCTGCGAGCACCTGGGCTTCGGCAACTACAAATTTATCGGCCTGGGCAACTACGTCAACATGTTCCAGAACGCCGACTTCTGGAAGGCCACCGGCAATACCCTGCTCTTCTGTGTCCTCACTGTGCCTGTGGGCATCTTCCTCTCCCTGCTGGTGGCGGTGATGCTCAACGCCAAGGTGAAGTTCAAGGGCGGCTTCCGCACCATCTTCTTCCTGCCCATGGTCTGCGCCCCGGCGGCGGTCACCATGGTCTGGCGTTGGATTTTCAACGCCGATTACGGCGTGCTCAACCAGATTTTCGGCTCCCATGTGGCCTGGATCACCGACCCCAACGTGGCCCTTGTCTCCTGCGCCGTTGTGGCTATCTGGAGCGCCATCGGCTACGACGCGGTGCTGTTGCTCTCCGGCCTCCAGAACATCTCCAAGAGCTACTACGAGGCGGCCTCCATCGACGGGGCCAGCAAGGTAACCCAATTCTTCAAAATCACCCTGCCCATGGTCTCCCCCACCCTGTTCGTGACCATGATTATGCGCCTGATGGCCTCCCTGAAGGTCTACGACCTCATCTACATGATGGTGGAGGAGACGAACCCGGCCCTCACGAATGTTCAGAGCCTTATCTACCTCTTCTACCGGGAGAGCTTCGTGGCCGGCAGCCGCGGCTCCGGCTCTGCCATCGCGGTCTGGACGGTTCTGCTCATCGGCGTGGCCACCCTCTTCCAGTTCTGGGGTCAGAAGAAGTGGGTCAACTACGAGGTATAAGGAGGGATAATCATGAAAACAACATCGTTAGAACGCTCCAAGCGGATGGGCCAGATTGTCACCTACGGCGCCCTGATTCTCGGCTCCATCATCATGATCTTCCCCTTTGTGTGGATGATCCTCACCAGCTTCAAGACGCAGGCGGAGAGCATGAAAATCCCGCCCGTGATTTTCCCCAGCAGCTTCCTGCTGAAAAACTTCTCAGACGCCGTGGCGAGCCTGCCCTTCTTCAGCATGTACGCCAACACCATCCTGATGATTATCTTCCGCGTCATCTTCGCGGTGGCCTTCAGCTCCATGGCGGGCTACGCCTTCGCCAAGCTGCACTTTAAGGGCAAGAACATTCTCTTCGGCATCGTCCTCATGCAGATGATGCTGCCCAGCCAGATTTTCATTATCCCCCAGTACCAGATGGTGGCTAAGCTGGGCATTGCCAACAGCATCGCCGCGCTGGTATTCCCCGGCCTTGTCAGCGCCTTCGGCACCTTCTTCCTTCGCCAGTCGTACCTGGGTATCCCCAACGAGGTGGCGGAAGCGGCCTTCCTGGACGGCTGCAACCAGTGGCAGACCTTTACCAAGGTCATGTTCCCCCTCACCAGCTCCTCGGTGGCGGCCCTGACCGTGTTCACGGCGGTGTTTGCCTACAGCGACCTGATGTGGCCCCTGGTGGTCAACTCCGACCTGAACATGATGACCCTCTCCTCCGGCCTTGCCACCCTGCGGGGCCAGTTCTCCACCAACTTCCCGGTGCTGATGGCCGGCTCCCTGCTGGCCATGCTGCCCATGGTGGTGCTCTACCTCTTCTTCCAGAGGCAGTTCATTGAGGGTATCGCTATGACCGGCGGTAAATAAACCTTTCATTTCTCTCATCCAATTCCTCTCTCCTTCCGACGGCCCCTGCGAGGCATCCGCCCTGCCGGGGCCGTCAAATTATATAACGACACCCCGCCGGGCCTCCGCAGATTTGTGCGGTTTCGTCCCTTGCATACCCGGCGAAAAAACCTTACAATCTTCGAAGTAATTTTTGCGCAAGGAGACGCCCTATGATCATTCACAACCAGCAAACAATGACCTTCACGCTGCATACCCGCAGCACAACCTATCAGATGAAGGCAGACGGTTACCAGACGCTGCTGCACACCTACTACGGTCCGCGTATCCGTGACTGCGACATGTCCTGTCTGATTCCATACGCCGATATGGGCTTCTCCCCCAACCCCCACGCGGCGGGGAACCGCCGCGACTACTCCCTGGACTTCCTTCCCCAGGAATATTCTACCTGCGGGGTGGGGGACTTCCGCCTGCCCTCTCTGGAGCTGGAGCTGCCCGGCGGAAGCCACACCGCCAGCCTGCGCTTTGCGGGCTGGGAGATTCGGAAGGGGAAGTATACCCTGCCGGGCCTGCCCGCCTTCTACGGAACTGCGGAGGAGGCGGATACGCTGGTCCTCACCCTGGAGGATGCCGCCGCCGGGGTGGCGGTGGAGCTGTACTACGGCGTATTTGAGGAATTCGACCTTATCACCCGGGCTGTCCGGGTAATCAACCAGGGGAGCGGGAATGTGGTCCTCTGCCGGTGCGCGTCCCTGTGCCTGGACTTCCCCCATGCCAATCTGGACTTCGTCACCTTCCATGGCCGCCATACCCTGGAACGCTGCCCGGAACGGGCCCCCCTGCGCCACGGCGTACAGGCGGCCGGCAGTACCCGGGGAGCGTCCAGCCACCAGCAAAATCCCTTTGTAATCCTCTGCGAGCCGGACGCCACCGAGGATGCCGGACTGTGCTACGGCGCGATGCTGCTTTACAGCGGAAACTTCGAGGCGGCGGCAGAGCGCAGCCAGTATGAGAGCGGCAGGCTGGTTATGGGGATCCATCCCTACCACTTCCGCTGGACGCTGGCCCCAGGCGAGGACTTCACCGCCCCGGAAGCGGCCCTGGTCTGCTCCCCCAACGGGCTGGGACAGATGAGCCGCCAGTTCCACCGCGCGATTCTGGACCACCTGCGCCGGGACCCCTTCCAGCACAAGCGCAAGCCTGTGCTGGTCAACAATTGGGAGGCCACCTACTTTGATTTTACCGCCGAAAAGCTGGTAAATATCGCAAAGGAAGCCTCGTCTCTGGGGGTGGAGCTGTTTGTGATGGACGACGGCTGGTTCGGCGTCCGGGACGACGACAACAGCGGTCTGGGAGATTGGCAGGTCAACGAGAAGAAGCTCCCCGGCGGCCTGGGCGCCTTGGTTCCGCAAATCAACCGGCTGGGTATGTCCTTCGGCATCTGGGTGGAGCCGGAGATGGTCAACGAGGACAGCGCGCTCTACCGGCAGCACCCGGACTGGGCTCTCCGCGTGCCGGGCCGGGAACCGGCCAGAGGCCGTAACCAGCTGGTGCTGGATTTCTCCCGCCAGGAGGTCCGCGACCACATCTACAGCCAGCTGAAAGCCGTATTGTCCAGTGCGCCGGTGACCTATGTCAAATGGGACATGAACCGCAGTCTTACAGACGTCTGGTCCGCCGCCCTGCCCGCCGGCAGGCAAGGCGAGGTCTACCACCGGTTTGTTCTGGGCGTCTATGACCTGCTGGAGCGGATTCGCCAGGATTATCCCCATATTCTCATTGAGGGGTGCTGCGGCGGCGGCGGCCGGTTTGACGGCGGAATGCTCTATTATACCCCCCAAATCTGGTGCAGCGACAACACGGATGCCATTGACCGCCTGCGTATCCAATACGGCACCTCCTTCTGCTACCCGGTCTGCGCCATGGGGGCCCATGTGTCCGCCGTACCCAACGAGCAGAATGGCCGGGTAACGCCGCTGGAAACCCGTGGCGTGGTAGCTATGAGCGGCGCGTTCGGTTACGAGATGGACCTTGGCAAGTGTACAGAGGAGGAGCGGGAAATCATCCGGGGGCAAATTGAGACCTACAAAGCCCGCTGCAACCTCCTGCACTACGGCGATTACTACCGCCTCAGCGATCCCTTCCAGCCGGGACCCTTTACCGCCTGGGAGCAGGTTTCCCGGGACAAGCGGGAAGCCCTGGTGTCCCTGGTCACCGGCTGCGCCAGCACGGGGAATGTGTTCCCGCCGCTGCGCCTCAAGGGTTTGGACCCGGCGCTGCAATACCGGGTAAACGGCGGCGGCCTCTACGGCGGCGACGTTCTGATGAACGCCGGATATCTGCTTCCCCCCATGCGGGGAGATTATCAATCTGTCCAGCTGTACCTGCAAGCGGAGGAATAAATCAGGAGGGCCGCGCCGTTCATGGCGCGGTCCTCTCTCCGTTCCGGCTATCTTTTCCCTTTACAGGTCCCCTCCATTGTGTTATAATCCCTCCCGACTGGTTTCCACACCCAGTCCAAGCACGGGCAAAATGTCCGTGTTCGTTCACAGCCAAGCCGTGAAAAACGGCGCAGCTGTGTTCTCTAAACAAAAAATGGAGGTACAAAAACATGCGCAAACCAAACATCCGCCACATCACCGCCGCCGCCCTGGTAGGGGCTCTGTACGTAGCCCTCAGCTACTACGGCAACATCTTCGGTCTGACCTACGGTCCCATCCAGTGCCGTTTCTCCGAAGCCCTGACCGTACTGCCCTTTTTGAGTCCGATTACCACCTGGGGCCTTTTCGCGGGGTGTATCCTCTCCAACGTCCTGAGCCCCTACGGTCCCCTGGACCTGATTTTCGGCTCCCTGGCTACGCTTCTGGCGGGCCTGATGACCGCCCGGTGTAAAAACAAGTGGCTGGCCCCTCTTCCGCCGGTACTCTGCAACGGAATCATTGTGGGGGGAATGATTTCCTTTCAGGAGACCGGTTTTACCCGCGCTTTCCCCGCCGCTTTCGCCTTCAACGGCTTTACCGTGGCCCTGGGCGAAGCCCTGGCCTGTTATGTCTTGGGGATGTTCCTGCTGACTTTGCTGGAAAAGGCGCGTGTTTTCCCCAAATCCCCTCAAAAAATGATGTAAAGCAGTATAAAGAGGCGGTCCGGAGGAAATTCCTCCGGACCGCCTCTTTATATAGACGTATTTCAACTCAGCAGAGTTCCAAAAACTGGCGGTGAAATTATTAAAAATTTATGAAGTTATTTGCGGCCTCCCCATTGCTTTTACAAAAAAATCTGGTATACTATTTAACATCTGTGATTATGCCCACTGATTGCCGCAAATTTTCGGTATGAAGTGTTCCAGCCTGGGTAAACTGTAGGTACAGGCTGATATATTAACAAAGAGGTGCAAATCTTTGACCAAGTATATAATTGAGGGCGGACGTCCCTTGTTTGGAGAAATCCATATCGGCGGCGCGAAAAATGCCGCAGTCGCCATCATCCCCGCTGCCCTGATGGTCAGCGGCCCCTGCCGTATTGAAAACGTTCCCCTGGTCAGCGATGTGACCCTGCTCTTGGGAATTTTGCAGGATTTAGGCGCAAAAGTGCGTTATGTCAACCCCCACGCTGTAGAAATTGACTGTTCCCGGCTGCACAACGGACGCGTACCCTATGAGACCGCCAGCCGCTGCCGGGCGTCCTACTATATGCTGGGGGCTTTACTGAGCCGCTTTGGAGCCGCGGACGTGGCCCTGCCTGGTGGCTGTGACTTCGGCGGCACCCGCCCCATTGACCAGCATCTGAAGGGTTTCCGGGCTTTGGGCATCCAGGTGGACACCCAGAGCGGCTTTGTCATCGCGGAGGCCGCCGGAGGCCGGGTGCGGGGAACCAGTATCTTTTTAGATAAGGTCTCCGTGGGAGCCACCATCAATATCATGCTCGCCGCTACCCTGGCCGAAGGCATGACCGTTATTGAAAACGCCGCCAAGGAACCCCATATCGTGGACCTGGCCAATTTCCTGAACTCCATGGGCGCCAACATCATGGGCGCGGGTACCGACGTCATCAAGGTCCGGGGCGTGGACCTCCTGCGGGGCGGCAGCTACTCCATCATCCCAGACCAGATTGAGGCCGGTACCTACATGGCCGCCGTGGCCGCCTGTGGCGGAGAGATTAAGCTCTGCAATATTATCCCCAAGCATATGGACTGCATGAGCGCGAAAATGTCGGAAATGGGCGTTGAGATCCAGGAGGTGGAGGACAGCCTTCTGGTCAGCCGCATCGGCCCCCTGGTCCGGGCCAACATCAAAACCATGCCATACCCCGGATTCCCCACAGACATGCAGCCCCAGATTGCGGCGGCGCTGTGCCTGGCCCAAGGCACCAGCGTTATTACGGACAACGTCTGGAACAGCCGCTTCCGCTACGCGGACCAGTTCATGCGTATGGGCGCACAGATTCAAGTAAACGGGAATCTGGCCATTATTGAGGGTGTCGAGCGGCTCACCGGAGCCCAGCTGGAGGCCTGTGACCTGCGGGCGGGCGCCGCGATGCTCATCGCCGCTCTGGCCGCCCACGGTATCAGCGAGATTACGAATGTTCAGTATATTGAGCGCGGCTATGAGGATGTGATTGGCAAAATCCGGGGCATAGGCGGCAGCATCCGCGCCTTGGAATCCCCGGAGGAGGAGTTGGCGGCCAGCGCCTGCTGACACCTGAAAACGCGTGGGACATTTCGCCGCCGCGTGGCGGCGAAATTATCCTTGCGGAGGACATCTTATGACCACCTTTCACACCATCGCCAGCAGCTCCTCCGGCAACGCGTCGCTGCTTGTATCCGGGGAAACCCGGCTTCTCATCGACATGGGCGTTTCCTGCCGCCGTCTCTGTCAGACCCTGGCAAGTCTGGGCTTGACGCCCGGGGACCTGACGGCGGTGCTTATTACCCACGAGCACTCCGACCACATCAGCGGCCTTGCCACTTACATAAAGAAATACGCCACCCCCATCATCTGCTCCCCAGGTACTTCCCGGCAGCTGAGCTATCGTCTGGCGGGGGTTGATTCTTTGCTGCGTTCTGCCCCGTTAGGGACATCCCTCCCCGTTGGAGCCATCACCGTTACGCTGTTGCCTACCAGCCACGACTGCGGCCAGGGCACAGCCTATCATCTCGCCACGCCGGACGGCGCGGTGGGCATTCTCACCGACACAGGTTATATCCTGGAAGAAACAGGCCGCCGCCTGCTGGGTTCAGACCTTCTGGTACTGGAGAGCAACCATGACGCAGAGCTTCTCCGGGCGGGCCCCTATCCCTACGCCTTGAAGCAGAGGGTTCTCGGGGATTTCGGCCATCTGAGCAACGCCGCTGCCGCTCAGTACGCCGCCGCCAGCGCGAGGGCGGGCACCCATACAATCCTTCTGGCCCACTTGAGTCAGGAGAATAACCGCCCCCAGCTCGCCCTGGAGACCGCTTCCGCCGCCCTGGAGGAGGCCGGTTGGACCGGACGTCTGGCCGTAGCCCCCCGCGACTCGCTCAGCGAGGCCTGTATTTTGGAGAAAACGCCATGCAGAGAGTGACTGTCATCTGCGTCGGCAAGCTGAAGGAAAAATTCTACGCCGAAGCGGCGGCGGAATACGCCAAGCGTCTAAGCCGCTATTGCAAGCTGGAGCTCATAGAGCTTCCAGAGCAGCGTCTTCCGGAAAATCCATCTTCGGCGGAGGTGGATCGCGCGCTGGCCCGTGAAGCGGAGGCTATTCGTGGAAAACTGCCGCCGGGAGCCTGGGTAACGGCTCTGTGCATTGAGGGCCGCACCTGTTCCAGCCAGGAGCTTGCAGGCTTTTTGGCGGATTGGGGCCGGGAGAAGCGGCTGGCGTTTCTTATCGGCGGTTCCTTTGGTCTCCACCCCGCGCTCAAAAGCGAAGCCCAGGCCCGGCTGAGCATGTCCCCCATGACGTTTCCCCATCATCTGGCCCGTGTGATGTTATTGGAGCAAATCTATCGGGGATTCCAAATTAACGAGGGCGGAAAATACCATAAATAAAGCGAACCTCCGGGCGGCGGATTCACGCCGTTCGGAGGCTTTTCCGCTGGATTCACTTATCGGAGCCGCCCGCCCAGCGGATCCCGTTCTCCCGCTATGCCCGCCTACCGGGCGTTTTTCAACACCTCCCGGCGGATATAGGCCACTGTCCTCTCCTCCCCCTCGTCCCGGAGCATCAGCAAAAGCCGTTCCAGCAGGGCTTGGGTATTGGGATGAATGATATAATGGCCCAAGCTTCTGACGTAATATTCCCAAGGCGAGGCGTCAGTATAGCGGTCCTTTTGGTAGGTCTGACAGGCGGCAATCCGGTCACAGAACATCTCCACCACATACGGCACGGGCATCTCCATACCGCCCATTTGGTAGTTCTTTTCCGGGGCGTAGTCAATCCAATACTCTAAATGGTGTTTATTACGCCCTTTATGGTGCAGCCAGGCCGAAGAATATCCCCGTTCCAGCCGTTCGGCTTCGTTAGGGCTGTGGTCGCCCTGGTAGTATTTGGCGCCCACTAAAAATTCCGTAGGGCCGTACTTACTAAGATCGTGGAGCAGCCCCTGACGGTACAAGCCCACCCGGAAGCAGTATTTCATTACCCGCAGCTTATGGGCGGTGATGGTTTGCAGGTGTCCCAGCCAATTGGACATAAACCGGCCCCCTCTCTCATATACCGCCAGTATACCACGTTTCCGGAAGCCCGTCAAACGGAGCAAAAACCCTCCAGCGTAAAATACTGCAAAACAGCGGCGCAAGGCCCCCAGGAAGGCAGCCTTGACGCCGCTGTTTTCTATAAAAGGAACCGGTATACCGCCCAAGCCCCCAGCGCAACCTGCGCCAGTAATATCAGCGGCATTCCCCAGACAAAATACCAGTGCTTTGTCTTGTGCCGGAAGGACCACATGCCCGCTACAGCTCCCAGTCCGCCGCCCAGCAGTGCGGAGAGAAACAAGGTTCTCTCCCGCACCCGCCGGGCCCCCGGACGCTTAGCCCGTCGTTTATCGAACCACATCAGGCCGAAAGCCCACAGGTTTACCGCTGCCAGGTAACCCGCCAGCAGTGGCAGCGGCGCACCCACGAAAAGCCAGACCGTACTGCCGGTTGCCTCCGGTTCATAAAATGCCTTCACTTACTTCATCCCAGCAAGTTCCACAGCGGTTTTCGCCGCCACTCTGGCGTTATTAAACACCAGCTGAATATTGCTCTCCAAGCTGTCCCCGCCGGTAAGGTCCTTCACCCGAGCCAGCAGGAAGGGGGTAGTTGCCTTGCCATGAATTCCCTGCTCCCGGCTCTCCGCGACAGCCTGGTCAATGGCCTTATTAATCGTATCCGCGTCCATCGCGTACTCCTCAGGGATGGGGTTTGCCACCAGCATGCCGCCCTTAAGGCCCATTTCCTGTTTTGCGTGGAAAGCGGCGGCCAGTTCCTTCGGGGTATCCAAACGGTAGTCTACTCCGAAACCGGACTTGCGGGTATAGAAAGCGGGCAGCTCCTCCGTACCATAACCGATAACGGGCACGCCCTTAGTCTCCAGGTATTCCAGCGTCAGCCCCAGGTCCAAGATAGACTTTGCCCCTGCGCAGATAACCATAACCGGAGTCTGGCCCAGCTCTTCCAAGTCTGCGGAGATATCCATCGTAGTTTCCGCGCCCCGGTGTACGCCTCCGATGCCGCCGGTGGCGAATACGGAAATCCCGGCCATATGGGCTATCATCATCGTGGTTGTGACGGTACAGGCCCCGTCCTGTCCCCGGGCAATCAGCACCGGCAAATCCCGGCGGCTGGCCTTGGCGATTTCTGCGCCCTTCTTCCCAAAGTATTCTATTTCTTCTGCGCTCAAACCGGCTTTCAGCCTTCCCCCGATAATCGCGATGGTAGCGGGAACTGCCCCGTTCTCTCGTATGATTTTTTCTACCTCCAGCGCGGTCTCTACGTTCTTCGGGTACGGCATCCCGTGGGAGATGATGGTCGATTCCAAAGCTACTACCGGCTTGCCGGAAGCCAACGCCTCTGAAACCTCAGCGGAAATATCGAGATACTTGTTCATTTTTAGGTTCCTCCTTAAAAATTATTCTAATTTGTTAGTTGGGTAACGCGCCCACTGGGCGCGGGACAGGATATTCCGCGCTCCGGCGCGGGTTACTTTTTGGACGCCCAAAAAGTAACCCAAAAACCGCCGGGCTGTGCCCGGACCCCTTAATTACTACGGGGGAATTTTATTTTACGCTGCGATGTGAAAGACTGACCTTTCTGCGCCAGTTCCCTGGGCCGATGCCAGGCGAATCTCTGGCGCGCCTTGCCCTACAATCTGGCTTCTGGGTGCTATTGCCCTCATTGGCTTCAAGTCCCTAAGATTCTGTTACCCCGGGGGCCTTAACAATTGCTGTCAACTGCTGTCCAACCTGATTGCAGGCGGCGGCGTACTTCTTCCTCGCACATAGCCGGATTGATAGTCTCCATACTCTCCATTGCAATCCCGCCTGCCGCCAACCCTGCCTTAGCGGTACCCTCCAAGTCCGTTCCCTCCAGGTAAGCCCACGCTATCGCCGCCATAAAAGCGTCCCCGCACCCGGTAGTATTTACCATCTCCGCAGGCCCGCACGGCACTTGAATCTGTCCATTATGGTCAGCCGCATAAACGCCGTCTCCACCCATGCTGATAAAAACTCTCCTCAGCCCGGTCTCCAACAGCTTAGTTGCCGCCTCTCCCGCGCTCTTTATGTCTGTAATCGCTACTCCACTCAAAAGTTCTGCCTCAATCCTGTTCGGTTTAAGCGTGTGCAGCTTTCCCAAAACACCCCGAAGCTTCTCCGCTTTAGTTGTGGACACAGGGTCCGAAAAAATAGGCGCCTTACAGTTCTCCGCCAGCCATCCAATTGAGTCCTCCGGAATATTGGTATCCACAACCACCAACTGCGCGTTATTCAGCAGCGCGGACCGCCCACTCAAAAACGCCGGTGTCACATGCTCATAAATATCCATATCCGACACCGCCAGTTCCATATCTCCATCCGGACCCGCAATATAGAGATACGTTGACGTAGCCCCTCCCGGCACTTGCAGTGCATGGCTGATATCAATCCCCAACTCCCCACAAGACGCCGCAAGCTTCTGCGCCGAAACATCATCTCCAAACGCGGTCAACAAATGGGTCTCCACCCCCAGCAACGCCAGATTGTGAGCTATATTCCGCCCTACACCGCCCAAACTCATCCGCACTGGTCCGGGGTTAGAATCCCGGGGAATCAACGGCCCCTTCGACCGCCCTCCCACGTCCATATTCACCCCGCCCACTACTACGACATACGGTGCCGTCCGTACAATATATCCCCGCCCCGCTATATGACCTTTCTTCATCAGATTAGAGATATGCACCGCCGCCGACGACCGGGTAATCCCCGCTTTCTCCGCCAACTCCTGCTGGCTGATCATCGGGTTCTCCTCAATCCAGCGCAGAATCTGCCTCTCCCGCTGGGTCACAATCTCACCTCCATAAATAAAAGTTTATTGCGTAATCGTATGCTTAATTATATAGAGAACTTCACAAAATGTCAAGAGAAAAATGTTGCTGAAACAAAATTTTTGGATGTTTTGCCAGATGAACTTTCTCCGAAACCTAACAAAACCACTTGTAAAAATTCTCTTCGGGCGGTATAATACTCCTAATCTATAAAAATGCGCCAATTCTATGAAATTGCAGGTGAAATCATATGGAAAGAATCAAAATCGCCGCGCTCTTCGCCGATAGCCCACAGCTCGACGGCCAGACCGTCACCGTCTGCGGCTGGGCCCGCACCATCCGCGACATGAAAACCTTCGGCTTCATCGAACTTAACGACGGTTCCTGCTTCCGCAACCTCCAGATAGTCATGGACGCAAGCGCCCTGGATAATTACAAGGAAATCGCCGCCCAAAACGTTGGCGCGGCCCTCATCGTTTCCGGAACCCTGGTCCTCACCCCGGAAGCCAAACAACCCCTGGAGGTAAAAGCCTCCTCCATCCAAGTCGAGGGCCCCTCTTCCCCAGACTACCCCCTCCAGAAAAAACGCCACAGCGTGGAATATCTCCGCACCATCGCCCACCTGCGGCCCCGCACAAACCTCTTCTCCGCCGCCTTCCGCGTCCGCTCCGTTGCCGCCCACGCAATCCATTGCTTCTTCCAGGACCGCGGCTTCGTCTACGTTCACACCCCCATCATCACCGCCAGCGACTGCGAAGGTGCCGGCGAAATGTTCCAGGTCACAACCCTGGACACAAACAACCCTCCCCGCACCCCGGACGGCCAGATTGACTACTCACAGGACTTCTTCGGCAAGCGCGCCAACCTCACCGTCTCCGGCCAGCTCAACGGCGAAAACTTCGCTATGGCCTTCGGCGATATCTACACCTTCGGCCCCACCTTCCGCGCCGAGAACTCCAACACCCAGCGTCATGCCGCCGAGTTCTGGATGATCGAACCGGAAATGGCCTTCTGCGACCTCCAGGGCGACATGGAAGTGGCCGAGGCTATGATTAAACACATCATCCGCACCGTCATGGAGAAATGCCCCCAGGAAATGGCTTTCTTCAACAGCTTTGTCGACAAGGGCCTCATAGAACGCCTCGAACATGTAGCCTCCTCCGATTTCGGCCGCGTCACCTACACCGAAGCTATTGATATCCTGAAAAAGAACAACGATAACTTTGACTTTAAAGTCGAGTGGGGCTGTGACCTCCAGACCGAGCATGAACGCTACCTCACCGAACAAGTCTTCAAGCGTCCCGTATTCGTTACCGACTACCCCAAAGACATCAAGGCATTCTACATGCGCCTCAACGACGACGGCAAAACCGTAGCCGCCACCGACTGCCTGGTCCCCGGTATCGGCGAAATCATCGGCGGAAGCCAGCGCGAAGAGCGCATCGACATCCTGGAAGAACGCATCAAGTCGCTGGGCATGCGCCCCGAGGACTACTGGTGGTACTGCGACCTGCGCCGCTACGGCTCCTGCCGCCACGCCGGGTTCGGTCTGGGCTTCGAGCGGATGGTCATGTACCTCACCGGCATCAGCAACATCCGGGATGTACTCCCCCACCCCAGAACCGTAGGCACTGCGGATTTCTAAAAAACGAGGATAAACCAATGAAACGTCCCTTTGTAACCAAGGCACAGCTGGATAAAATCGCGGAGACCTACCCCACCCCCTTCCACCTCTACGACGAAAAGGGTATCCGGGAAAACGCCCGGAATCTGTGCCGCGCTTTCTCCTGGAACCCCGGCTTCAAGGAGTATTTTGCCGTCAAAGCCACCCCTAACCCCACCATCCTGAAAATCCTCCGGGAGGAGGGCTGCGGCGCGGACTGCTCCAGCCTCACCGAGCTAATGCTGGCGGAAAAGTGCGGCTTCCAGGGCAGCGAGATTATGTTCTCCTCCAACAACACTCTGGCGGAGGAATACCAGCTGGCGGACCGCCTGGGGGCTGTCATCAACCTGGACGACCTGACCCACGTGGACTTCCTGGAGGAATCCATCGGTCACATCCCCGAGACCATTTTCTGCCGTTACAACCCCGGCGGCGTCTTTACCCTTGGGGAGAGCAAGGAGGGTTTCCAGGTCATGGACACCCCCGGCGACGCCAAATACGGCATGACCCGCCCCCAGCTGGCCGAGGCCTTCCGGCGTCTGGCCGCCAAAGGCGCAAAGCACTTCGGCATCCACGCCTTCCTGGCCTCCAACACCATCTCCAACGACTACTACCCCGCCCTGGCGGCCATTCTGTTTCAACTGGCGGTGGAGTTGAAGTCCGAGACAGGCTGTCACATCCAATATATCAACCTCTCCGGCGGTATCGGCATCCCCTACCGCCCGGACCAGGAGGCCAACAACATCGCCGTCATCGGCGAGGGTGTGCGGCGCAGCTACGAGGAAATTCTCGTGCCCGCCGGTATGGGCGATGTGCGGCTCTGCGGGGAGCTGGGACGGTTTATGCTGGGTCCCTACGGCTGTCTGGTGACAAAGGTCCTCCACTTCAAGCACATCTACAAGGAGTATGTGGGCGTGGACGCCTGCGCCGCCGACCTCATGCGTCCCGCCGTCTACGGGGCCTATCACCACATTACCGTGGCGGGCCGCGAAGACGCCCCCCACGACCATCAATACGACGTCACCGGCGCCCTCTGCGAGAACTGCGACAAGTTCGCCGTTGACCGTATGCTGCCGGAAATCCGCCGGGGGGACCTGCTGGTCATCCACGACACTGGCGCGCACGGTCACTCCATGGGCTACAACTACAACGGCAAACTCCGTTCCGCCGAACTGCTTCTGCGCGAGGACGGCTCCGTCCGGCTCATCCGCCGGGCCGAGACCCCAGAGGACTATTTCGCAACGGTTATCTGGTCATGAATATCACAGCGCCCCTGGAGAACCATTCTCCAGGGGCGCTTTTTATTTTTGAAAGGCCAGACGGAAATGCCCTGCCTCCTCAACCCGCTGTACCGGGGTGAAACCAGCCCTGACACAGACCTCCGTCACCCAATCCGCATCCTGTGCGGCGTTCTCCTTAATAATGCCGTAGGTAGTATGTATTGCCTCTCCAGCCGCATCAATATCCAGCTCTGCCAGATACGGCTCCGGGTATGCTGAGAAAATCTCCCCATCCCAGACATGGAATATTCCGCCGGACTTCAGCACCCGGTATGCCTCCCGGGCCACCGCCCCGTGGTCCTCCCGCTGGATATACATGAGGGTGTAAAAGCTGGTGACGCAGTCAAACGCCTCATCCGGAAACTGGAGCTTCCGGGCATCCATCAGCAGTTTTCGTGCCCCGGCTGTGGCCTCGTCCAGCTCCTCCTGCCGGTTGTCGATGGCAGTCACCCGCCCTCCGCAAATCCGTCCAATAACGCCCTCGCCTCCGCCGCCCAAATCCAGAATTGTCCCGGACAGCTCATCTTTATCCAGAATAATCTTACGCACAGAATTCTCCTCACTCTCCGGACATCATCCGGGCCGCAAACGCCGCCCCCCTCTCCGCGATACCCGGAAGCTTCACCAGACTTCCCTTCTCGTTAGCCGTCTCCAGCATACAGAACCGGGGAGGCAGATAAAAGCTCTTGTTCATATTCAGCCCCGATATCAGCTGCCGGGCAATTAAATCTCCGCCGGAGTAGCCGGAGACAATAAGGCCGTAAAGCCGCTTATCATAAAACCTGCTCTGGCGAAAGAGGGCCGTCAGGCGGTTGACAAAGGCCGTCAGATTAGCCGCCAGGGCGTCGTTGTAGTTGGCGCAGAGCATTACCAGGGCGTCGCAGTCCCGGACCGCCGGAAACACCTCGTCCACCATAGGCCCGCCGTAGAAACAGCCGCCTCCCTGGCCGAAGTGGAGGCATGTGGTGTATGTACACCCAATGCAGTCGGCCAGCGTACCGTTTTGCAGGCAGACCTCCTGCACCGCCACTTCCTCCGGCAAGCTGGATTTCACCAGTTCCCACAGCGCAAGGGTATTGCTGGTGGCGCGGGCGGAGGCGTGGAGGGCCAGCACGCGCCGGGGCGGCGGCAGGGGTTCCCAGTCCAGAAGCCGTCCCGCCAGCTCCGCCAGAGCGATACGGAAAGCTGTAGGCTCGTCGGTGCCGTGGATTTGCGCCTGGACCTGGAAATTCCGCAGGGACCCGGTAGCCTCCACCAGCGGCCGCCCCAGAAAGGCGCATCCCGCCAGATTGGCCGCCAGCACCATATCCCGGGCCACGTCCTTGGTGTAGAGCTCCCCCACGCCGGTAACCACCACTACGGCCAGGCATCCCTCCAAAAGGCCGTCTCCCAGGCGGAGTACCGAGAGCATTCGGTAGTAGCTGAGGTTGCAGCCTCCCCGGTCCAGGGCCACGGCGAAGAGAAGCTTCCTGCCCCGAAGGCCCTCCAGACCGTCCGCCGGGTCCCGCCAGAGAGCGTCCTCGGGAAGGAGGGGCTGGAGGACAGCTTTTAATTCCTCGCTGTAATCATTCTGTGGTAAAATAGCAACAATCGACATACTAAACCTTCATTTCATACAACGCCATAACCCGTCCATTGGGCAGTTCCTTCCTGCCTGCAATCTCAAATCCAAGACGCAAATATATATTTTTCACAGTCTCCTCATCCCAGGCAGTATCCAGCCGAATTGCCGCCGCGCCCCGCTTTTTACACTCCCGCTTGATATAATCCAGGACCTTCGCCGGGACATTTTTCCCGGCAAAATCCCGCCGGACGCAGAGCTTGTGGAGATAAGCCGCCTCTCCCGCGGGGGCGTTAGGCCACCACTCCCGGTCCTGCCACTGCAAAATAAACGCGCAGGCCGTTTCCCCGCCAAAAGCCCCCACGCAGAAGCTCTCCGGTCCGGCTTCCTCTGTTACCAGGGCTTCTCTCGTCAAACACTCCTCCGGCCAGAGCCGCAGGCCCCGTTCCCGTCCCCACCGGGACACCTCCCGCATAACGGTAATCGCGTTATCCGCGTCTCCGGCGGCAACGTCCAATTCGACCATTTTCAGCTCCGCCATGGTCTCCCGAATGCGGTCCAGCAGAGCGTCCGGCATGGCAAGCTGTTCCACTTCACAGCCTTTTTCTGTCAAGCGGTTGCGGACACCCATGAAGATGTCGTCCAGAAAAACCGACGAACAATGCCATTCCCCCCGCAAACACAGCAGCAGGCTCAGCGCTCCCGACGACAACGCCGGAGCCACGTAGGGCTTATAGCCCAATTCCCGCATGTCCAGATTGGCGTGTTTGGTCTTCTCCGTCAGTTCTCTGGACAGCGCGCCGTCGTAGCGGCGAATGGAATTGGCCACTACCAACCCCTCGCCGTGGGGACCAAAGGTCCGTCCGTCGGTGAGGAAGTCCGCGAAGCGCGGGTCCTTTTGGGCGTAGTAAGCCGCCCGGGCATTCATCACGCCCAGCCCGAACCCTCGGACCTGGTGGGGGAAAAGCCCCTGGCCGTCCAGCTCTCCGGCCTCGTTTTTGTTGCTTTCCAGCAGCACTGCCCGGCACAGGGGGTCCACCGGATCGCTGACCACGCAGAACAGCCCTTGAAAATGGTTTTCCCGGGCCATGCGGCCATAGCTGGCGGCCAGCTCCCGGTTAAGCTCATATTGGGCCATGCGCACGTCTCCGGTTTTTACCGCCGTGTCCGGCACGAACCGGGACGCGCAGAAGAGGAATACATCGCAGTCAAATATGTGATGGATATCGACAATTTCTACCGGGGGTAATCCCGCGCCCGCCGGGGTGTTAATCTGGTTAAGCTCGAACTCCCACCGTTCCGCCACGTTGGGCCGCAGGTCGCAGATACCGATAGCGGAGAGCACATCCCCGCCCAGAAGCCGCAGCCCCAGGGCCAGCGTACTGCCCACATCCCCCAGGGCCAGCAGATGGACCCGGCGCTTTTCCGGCGGATGGGGCAGGTCCAGCAGCTCCTCCCAGCGGGGATGGTCGGCATTCACTGCCCGCGCCCTGCCCTGACGGACAGCTTCCTCCAAATCCGCCGGGATGCCCGGAACACTTTCTCCATTGGCCGTCAGGGATTCCGGCCCCTCGGCGGCGGTCAGCTGAGCGGAAGCGGTGACGGGAAAGGTTTCACGTCCTGTAAGGGGCTTCCGGCGGAAGAGGCACAGGATTTCCTCCTCTTCCGGAAGGCGGTCCAGAGGTTTTCCCGGCGCCCCTTCTCCGTATAATACGTGATTTTTATACAAATAGTATCCCATTTTACCCTCCAATGACAATTTTCACGCTGGCTTGCAGCCGCCGCAGCATCTCAATATCATTATCCAGATATGCGGACGCGGCGCGGCTGAGATCATAGACCATGCAGCTGCCCTTGTCCGGACACAGCGGCAGAATCACTGCCTCCCCTAACCGGCTGAGGGTCAGATTCCGGGCGTAGAGGGCGCGGTACTCCGTCTCCAGGGCCAGCAGGATATCCCGGGCGTTCTCCAGGCAGCACAGGGACAGCCGGTAGGTAGAGCCGTCGGCACAGTCCTCGCTGAAATCCGGGGCTGCGTATGGGAAAATCCGGTTTACCGCTGGCTGGAGACCTCCGGCCATAGGCTCGCTCCGGCGCACCGTGTCGCCGCCGATGAAGGGATACAGGGTAGATTCCACAAACCGCATCCGCAGGTTGGGCAGATAGTACACGCTGTCCACCGGGCAGCCCAGAAGCTCCATCGTGTCCCGGCCCACGCCGGTGAGATAACCCACCAGCACCTGCCGCACCTGCGCGCCGCTCTCCGCCAGAAGAGGGGCGATACGGCGGATACGTTTTCCGTCGTGGAGCATATCGTCCACCAGGATTACCGGGCGGTTAAAGCTTTGAATCATCCGTACCTGGTCCGGCAGGGGCGGATAGAAGGGGTAGGATTCAATGGAATAGGAAGAGAGATCCGGCTCGTAAACCTTGTCGGTGTGGAGGGTCTTGGTGACGGTATTGGGCACCGCCACCCCACGGAGGATTTTGCCGAAGGGCACGCAGATGCAGTCCCCCAGCACACCGGCAGGCTCCGCCGGGACTCCGTTGCAGGCGGCGATTTTCCGCAGAAGCCGCTGGTAAATCACCCCCGCCGACATGGAAAGCACCAGACAGCCCGGGTACAGCTCTGTCAGGGAACGCTGGAGTTTTCTGTGGGCGGCGGAAACGGCGGCGAGCACCGCTGGATTGGACGCGAAGGGCGCTTTAATGGAGGTCTCCACATTTCGGGTGAGGACAATGGGACGGCGCATATCCACTGCCAGCAATTCCTGTTCTCCCGAGGCCACCGGCGCGGTGACAAAGCCCTGTAGAATAAGGATCTCCCGCACATAGGCGGCCACAGGCTCCGCCGGACAGAAGAGGGCGTAGGCGTACTCCTGCCGCAGGGCTAGGGTAATGACTTCCGTCAGAAGCAGCTGGCACAAATCCAGCTGATTCGGGCCCCGGGGCACGTAGATGCCGCTGATAATCAGGGCCCGGCCTCCCGTCTGCTGGCGGACGAAGGCGGTAAGCTCCGCGCTGCCCAGACGGGAGAACAGCTGGTGGGAATCCAGGCACCGGAAGCTGGCAAAGCCAAGGGCCGTACCGCTCTCCTCCTGGCGCAGAACATAAACATGGTCCTTCAGCTGCCGGAGTCTGGCAAACAGGCCGTCCGGGTCCGGGTGGCCCGCCAGAACAGCGGGCCGCAGCAGAGCTTCCGTCTCCTCCGTCAGCTCCAGCCGCCGCTGGAAGGACATATCTTCCATCCGCAGCAGAGGTTTGTCCTGGGGCTCCCGCAGGTAGAGGCCGTGGAGGTAGATGAATTCCTGCGCCACCGGGTCGATGAGGTTGGAGATATCCCGGCCCTGGTCCACCGCCTCCCGGATACGGGTGGAGCTGATAGCCTCCAGATGAGTGGGCAGCTTCAGCTCCACTACATGTCCGGTAATAGCTCCGTAGTCCGGCGGGACGTCTCCGTGGTCGCGGCGGAAGATGATATGGTCAAAGGTGTGGATAGAATTCTCCTCCGGCGGCTTGCGGTAGGAGGAGGCGTTAGCCACCACGTCGCTGCCCACCACAATGGCGGTTGTCCGGTTCGGAAAGGCGGCGCGAAGGGCGGCAAGATTTTGGGGGTTGGCAATGTTGACGGAGAAATTTTCCGGGAAGATAGACACGTGGAACTCATCCGCCGTGGAGATGGCGGCGATACGGCGGCGGGTCCGGTGAGGCTGGGTTTTTTTCGACCAGGAAAATTCGTCAATAGCCAGCATCACCTCAAAGCCCAAGTCCCGGATAGCCCGAACAATCCCCTTATGGGAGAGCGTAAACGGGTCGAAGGTGCCGGGGAAGAAGGCCACGGGCCGGGGTTCCTCAAACTGGAAGCCGCCGTGCAGAATTTCCTCCTCGGTGACAAAGCGGTAGAGCCTGCCCAACATAGCGGCCCGGTAGTAGAAGGTCAGCTCATCCCCGGGCATCTCCCCCACAAGGGCCAGAATTTTTTTCAGGGTCAGCAGGAACGCCCGCCGTTTTTCGTGACGGCCCAGGGTTTTGGAACCGAACACACGGCGGCCCAGAACAAACAGGGCCTCCTGGCGTACCTCGGGCTGGATACCGGCCAGGCCCTTGAGCAGCATTCCCAGAAGCCGTTCCCGGCGGCGGCGGTAAATTTCGTCCTCCTCCGGAAACCGGACCCGGTAGGTATCGTACTCCTCGTAAATAACGGCGGCAGTATCCAGAGCCAGGGAAATTACCCGTCCATTGGAGGAGCAGAGGGTTTCGTCCAGGTCGTCCAGCATCTCCTCCAGCAGGTCCGGCGGCAGCCACAGGCAGAACCTGCCCAAACAGTCGGGGATATATTTGGAGAATTCCAGCTGGCCGATTTCCAGGCCCCGGCCCAGCTCCACCGCCACCTCATTGCGCTCCTCGGCGGTGAGCTGCGGGGCGATGTCCAGCAGGGCGTCCCCCGCGCTCTGCCGGACAGCCACCTGCCCGCTGACTTTTACCAGATTGGTCAGATGGGTGGCAATGTGCAGGAGGCGGCCGCCGCCGTCCTGGGCGAAGCGGGTGAGACGGCGGATATTGACCTGTTTGACAATCCAGGGCGTGGCGGCCTTGAGATTATCCAGGAAAATTTCCGAGACCTCCTCATCCGTGAGGTGTTGTTCCAGCTTTAAGCCGGGAGCGGACGCGGTTTTGGCCTTCTCCGCCGGAACGGCCCGCCGGGAGAGATATTCCATCAGCAGGCCTGCCGCTACCCGCACCTCCTCCGTCTCCCGGTCAGAGAGCGCGTGGGCGAAGGCCAGCAGGGAACTGCGCTGGCGGTCCTCCAGCACATCCCGGGGCAGGGCGGTGGCGGTCTCCAGCAGCTGGAAGGCCACCTCGTCCTCCAGGCGGTCCGGATGGCGGTAATAGCGGAGAAACGCCTTGAGGAACAGCCCCCGGCGGTCCGCTCCGCATTTCTCCAGAAGGGAATTGACAATCGTCTTCAGCTGATAGCTGATCCAACGCCGGTGCTGGGCCATCAGCTTGGCATCTGGACAAACGACCTTTTCCAGGTACAGCTTCCACTGGTCCAAATCCATGGAAGCCCGGCTGTCCGGCACATAATTGGCGGGCTTTTCCTTCACATATCCCGCCTGGAACCGGGCGATAATTTCCCCTATCAGCGCGGCGGCCTGGCGGCGGATATCCCCCTCCCGGTGCATCAGCAATTCGTAGAGGAACGCCAGCGTCTGCACCTTCTGGGGCGCGCTGAGGTAGACGGAATAGGAGTTGAACACGCCCAGATAGGCCCGCAGGCGCCGCCAGTCGGTCTCGCCCCGGGCCAGCTCCAGCAGGCCCGCAAAGCTTCGCTGGTTGGTCAGGCGGCTCATCAGGGCGATATTGTGCTCCGCGCCCAGAAGCCGCAGTGCCTCCACCGCCTCCGCCGGGTCCATAAGGGCCACGTCTTTTCGTCCGGAGGGACCGCTCCGCGCCCCGCCGCCCAGAGATGTGTCCGCCCCCAGGCTCACCATGTAGCGTTCAAAATCTCTCAGCTTGGCGTAAACAAAGGTATAGCGGGTACGCTTGGCGTCGTCCACGTTGTCCAGTTTGGAAAGGATCACGTCGAACGCCTCTGTCAGGGTAGATATTTTGGTTATCTCCTGTCCAGCGGGGCCGCGCTCCTGCTTGACGCGGAAGTCGGCATAAATGAGAACCAGGGATTCCACAGACAGGTAGTCCAGCTCCAAATCCCAGACGGAGTGGTTGGCGGCTACGTAGCCGATGTCCTCCATGTGCCGCCTGCGGAACCAGAGGTCGGTGTAATAGTAGTGCAGGTATGGCACCCGTTCGCCGGGACGGCAGCCAAACTTGCCGATGTCGTGCCCCGCCGCGCTGGCGGACACCAGAGCCAAATCAATGGGCACTCCCGCCGCCTTCAAGTCCCGCGCCACGCTGAGAGCCACATGATGGACTCCGGCAATATGCTCCAGAGTACGGAAGGGGGTGGCCTCCAGCCCCAGACGCATCATCTCATAGACGTACTCCCGGCGGTAGCTGCGCAGAAACAGGCGGTAGCTGTCCTGATGGGCCAGACCCTCCAGCTCGCCGTCTTCCAGCAGCTCCAGCTGCCAGAGGGGATCCGCCGGAAGCTTGGCCCGCTCCGCGTCCAGCAGCACTTGCAGGAGGGCCAGCAGAAACGCCGCCCCCGCCCCATACCGCTCCCGCCGGGGCTCAAAAGCCGGGTCGGGAAACATGGACTTCCGGGCAAAATCGTAGGCAAAGGCCAGCCAGCCCTCCTCCGGCTCCGGGGCGAGGCAATCCAGCTCCTCCCGGCACAGCATGAGAATATTGGCGCACTTCAGTCTTGTGCCGTCGTACAGCGGCACGAAACGCTGTATAAAATTTTGTTCCTCCAGCAGCCGGACCAGCATGTCCCTGTGGGGCGCCAGCCAGCGGACAGCTGGCTGCGTGGTCAGACGGCGCAGAAGGCTTGCGCTCATCTGGCGGATTCTCTTTTTGTTCATAGCGGTCCCCCCTTTTCTGGTAATATTATGCACCAATTCAGGCTAATACGCAAGAAGGAAATTGCGGTGGGGGCTGTGCCCTCGACTTTGAGCAAACAACAGGTTGACATTTGTAGAACTGAGTGGTATACTGATTATGAAATTGCCGGATTGCGGGTATCCTGTCATCGGACGGCTGGAGAAAGCCCCCGCTTCCGGCCGCCTTGCTATACCATTTTATGGAGGTTATATATTTTGAAAAAAATTGCGAAGCCCGCCGTACTGATTCTGTTCGCTCTTGTTGCGGCGTGTCTGTGGCTGGATATCTGTTACGGTACTTTCACCGGCGCACGCTGCCGGCTGCCGGTTTTGATGTACCACCATTTTGTGGAAGAGGACAAGGAGGACCTGCTGGACACCATCGTATCCCGGGACCGGTTCCGGGAACAGCTTACCGCTCTGAAGGAAGAGGGGTTTGAGGCGGTGCATCTGGCTCAGGTCATTGACTTCGTGGAGAACGGTACGCCTTTGCCGGACAAGCCGGTCCTGATTACCATGGACGACGGATATACCAGTAATCTGGAAATTGCCGCTCCTATTTTGGAGGAGCTGGGCATGTGCGCCACCGTGTTCGTTATCGGCATCAACGAGGGAGAAGCGGCTTATGTCCACGACGGCCAGCCTTTCTGGCAGGCCCGGTTTGCCTATGAGGAGGCGGTACCCTGGGTGGAAAAGGGCGTTATTGAGATTCAATCCCATACCTATGATATGCACCAGCTGGCCAGCTACGGCTTCAGCGGACGGGAGGGCGTGCTTCAGCTGGAGGGGGAATCGGACGCGGACTATGTTCTCGCCCTGCAAGAGGATCTGCGCCTCACCCGGGAAAGGCGGGAGGGCCGGCTCTCTACGGACCTGGTGGCTTTGGCCTACCCCTTCGGCTACTGGAGCGAGCAGGCCGACCAGACGCTGCAAGCCGGGGGCATTCTAATGACCTTTACAATTGACGAATACTGCAACACGTTGTATACTGGGGATTGGAACACGCTTCGGAAAATGGGGCGGTTCAACGTCACCAACACCATGAGCGGCAGGGGACTGGCGGACCGGCTGAACCTTGTCGTCCGATAAGCGAAAGGACCCCCTATGACCATTGAAGAATTTTTCCAAAAAACCCCAGACGCCGCAGTGGCTTTCTCCGGCGGCGTGGACTCCGCGTGGCTGCTCCACGAGGCGGTCCGGCTCTGCCGGAGTACTGCCGCCTACTTTGTCCAGACCCCGTTCCAACCGGATTTTGAGCGGGAGGACGCAGAGGATACCGCCCGCCGCCTGGGGGCGAAGCTGACTGTGCTGGAGTTTAATATTCTCGACGTGCCGGAGGCGGCGGCTAACCCGGCCAACCGCTGCTATTACTGCAAAAAAGCCCTCTTTACCCTTCTGCTGAAAACGGCGGCCCAGGACGGCTTCCCAGTGGTTCTGGACGGCGGCAACGCCTCGGACGACGCCTCAGACCGTCCCGGTATGCGGGCCTTGGCGGAATTAGGCGTCCGCTCCCCCCTGCGGGAGTGCGGCGTGACCAAGGCGGAAATCCGGCGGCTGGCCCGGGAAGCGGGGCTTCCTGTGTGGGACAAGCCCTCCTACGCCTGTCTTGCCACCCGCGTGCCCGCCGGGACGCCCATTACCGCCGAAGCCCTGGACCGGATAGCCCGGGGGGAGGCGGCGCTGATGGCGTTGGGATTTTCTGATTTCCGGCTCCGGCTCCGGGACGGGAACGCTCTGCTTCAGGTCCGGGAGGAGCAGACGGCCCTGGCGGAACAGCTCCTGCCGGAGATACAAAACCAGCTTGCCAAGGATTTTGCCCGCGTCTTTTTGGACGCCGTTCCCCGGCAGAGCCGGGAGACATAAGTAAACGGCCCTGACGGAATTTTCTCCGTCAGGGCCGCTTTCCTGTTTCTCTGTTACTCCGGCAGAATTTGTACTATCATGCCGTAGTCGCAGTTATTTTCCCCCCAGAAGCAGCGCAGTACATACCCGCGAACCGGGTGTTCCCCCGGCTCCGGCAGGGTAAAGGTCCCGGACTTCCGGTTGAAGTAGAAGGGATATTCGCCCAGGAGCTGGCGTTCGCCATAGACTGACTGGCCGTTGGGGGCGAGGGCGTACTCCTCCAATACCACCTTATCGGGGATGTCGCCGCCGATGGTAACGGTGACGGTCTCACCCGCCGCCGCGTGGGAGGGCGTCTCGATTTTCTGTCCGTAAAGGAGGAAGGGGTCCTCCGGCGCGGAGGTCTCTCCGTTCCAGACGTTCCGGACCATGACCCAATTCAGCGGCGCGCCGTCCGCCGCAACAGACAGCGTGGGAGGTTCCTTGGCAAAAATATCGCTGGAACAGCGCACCATCAGGAACAGCAGCGATATTGTAAATACCAGCAGCCAGAGTACAAATGTGGGGAAAGGGCGTTTTCTCTCTTCCATAGGGACCTCCTTGCGCGGCGGTACCGCTTGGGGAGCATTGTACCACAGCGCGGCCAAAAACGCAAGCCGGGAGGTTATGGCGCAAGCATTTCATCGGTCAAGCCGATGATCATGCCATCCTCATTATAATTTGTGTAGAATGATCTGCCTTCCGATGCATAGGGATTTTCGTAAGTGAAGATGGAACCGTCAGGCTTACAATCCGCGAAAAAGCGGACTGTCTCTCCGTTATAGGAGAGGTTGACAAAGCCGTTTTGTCCGGGAGTACAGGTAAGGCCGTAGGGCGCAAATTGGGCGAAAATCTCCGCGAGGGTCTTACCGCCGCCGGAGGCGCGGTCCTGCCGCGTCAGCGAAAGCATCTCCTCTCCCAGCTCCAAAAGGTCTTCCATATAGGGGGGGATTTCTATCTCCTCACCGGCTATGGCGTTCTGGGTACTGCCGCTGGCGGAGTGGAGCGTGCTGATAAGATCCGGGTCAAAGTGTTCATCCCCTCTTGCGGCCAGCCCCGTCAGATCCCCCATGGGGTCGTAGGAACCATCAGAGTTGCAGCGCACTGCCCGCAGGGTGTGAACGTCCACTGTGCCGGACGGGTCCTCGTGGTGATAGCGGATTCCGTAACATCCATCTCCTACGGACACCCCGTCCACAAAGTACCGGACCCGCTGGCCGTTGTAGAAGAGGCCGTCTTGTTCCGTGCCGCTGAGGCCGAAGGCCGTATACTCCCTCAGCAGGGCCGAAACGTCCTGCTCCATGTCCTCCGCGCCGTCAATTACGCTGGAGACCAGCATTCCGCCGCTTCCCAAGGAGGCGTCCTCCACCAGGTTGCCGTTCTGGTCCCGGATGGTCCTGGAGTACAGCGCACCGTTTCTGATGTCTTCCAGAATGCTTTCATAGAGGGCGATGGTTTCATCCACCCTCTGCTGGTCCCAGACGAACCAGCCGTCGCCGCCGGTGTAGGCCCGCCCGCCGATAAGATCCTGCAAGTCCTGCTTCTCCTGCTCCAGCCAGGCGGCGTACTCATCGGCTGTCCACCATTCTACCTGCCAGCCGTCGCCCCAGTCATTACCATATTGCGCGTGAAGCCGGTCCTCGGTCATCCAGGTTTTTTCGCCGTCCAGCAGTTCCAAAACCTCTCCCCCGTTGGCGGAACTGCGGTCAGACGCCTGGGGTGCGCTGGTGGCAAACACGGTGGTAGCAATGCACATTGCCGCCAGAACCGCGACCAGGGCGGATAGGGATAATTTTTTGATTTTCATGATAGCTTCAATCCTTTCTTCCAATGCACTGCGGCTAAAGGAGTTTCCGCTGAGGAAGCCCCGGCCCCGCTCCTCCTCCAATCGCAGGAGGGCAAGGGCGTAGCTCCGGCGGTTCGCGCCAGAGCGGATAACCGCCTCGTCACAGGCCAACTCCATGTCCCGGCCCGCCAGGTAGTACATGACCCAGGCCATAGGGTTGAACCAGTGGAGACACAGAGCCAGGGCCAGAAGTCCCTTCCGGAGAGCGTCGAAACGCCGGATGTGGGTGTATTCGTGAGCCAGAACGTAGGAGAGGGCTTCGGCGTCCGAGAGGTCCATGCCGCTGGGCAGCAGTACCACGGGGTACAGCACGCCGTAGGTCAAGGGGGAAGCAATCCGGTCACTACAGCGGACCTGGACTGGGCGGCGAAGGGGGTTGTGGGCCTGCCAGTCCTGTACGGCCGCGCTGGACACAGGGAGGGAGGCGGCGTAAACGCGTTTACTGCGCAGGTGTCCCCACAGCAGCCATGTCAGACAGGCCAAGGCTCCCGCCAGCCATAGGAATGTCAGCAGCGTATTGGCGGACAGGGCGGGACCTGTTCCGGAAACTGCGCATCCGGCATTTTCCACCGCGAAGGCGTAATCCGCGCCGTCTACCAGATACACTTCTCCGAATGCGAGCGCGTCTTTTGTTTGTATGGAGGTGTATGGTACGGCGTTCTGGGCACTGACGCGCCAATTTTTCAGCAGCTGCTGTACGCTGAGCGGGGAGGGGATGTCCGCCAGCAGCAATAGGCGGACGAGCACGATATCCCAGAGCAGGCAGAATACCCGCTGGGGTGTTTGCCGGCGGAAGCGGAGCCGCAGGGCCAGCACTGCCAATATCATGATGGCGGCGGAGAAGGAGACGCGGCCCAAAGTCTCCAGATACGGGCCGGTCATTGGAGTTCCTCCACCAGCTGGCGCAGGCGTTGGAGTTCCTGGGTGGAGAGGGTTTTGCCTTCCAGGAGGGAGGCTACCAGCCGGTCAGTGGAGCCGCCGTACATGCGGTCAATGAGGTCGCGGGTTTCCCGGCGCTGCGCGTCCTGGCGGGTGAGCAGGGGGCGGCAGAGGAATCCGGGGTCGCGGCGTTCCAGGAGGCCTTTTTCCACGCATTTTTTCAGGACTGTATAGGTTGTGGTTTTGCTCCAGCCCACCTGATCCGCCGCCAGGGCGGCTATTTCGCGGGCGGGGAGTTCTCCGGCGGTCCAGAGGATATCCATAATTTTGAGTTCGCTGTCAAAAATTTTGGTTTCCATAGGCGATGCTCCTTGCAAATTGTTCTATCGCGATAGAATACCTGGATTCTATCACAGTAGAATCTACTTGTCAACACAAATTTTTCGTTGACTTTTTATTCCGCATGTTTTATACTGTCCATATCAGGCAAACTAAACAGCTAAAAAATGTATTTAACAGGAGGACGATTATGGCACAGTTAATGGACGCATTGGTCAAGCCGGTAGCAGGTCCCGGCTTGGAGCTTCGTCAAGTTCCGGTACCCGAGCCTGGTCCTGGCGAGGTGCTCATTAAGATCCACAAGACCGCCATTTGCGGCACGGATGTACATATCTATAACTGGGACCCCTGGGCGCGGGAGCATATCCGGCCTCCGATGGTGATTGGTCATGAGTATGTGGGTGAAGTGGCTCAGTTGGGCGCGGGCGTTAGTGGACTGCATGTTGGCCAGCGGGTGAGCGGCGAGGGGCATATTACATGCGGCCGCTGCCGCAACTGCCACACGGGTAATATTCAGTGGTGTAAGGATACGAAGGGCGTAGGTGTAGACCGGGACGGCGCATTTGCGGAGTATGTATGTATTCCCCAGAGCAACGTGATTATTATTGACGAGAGCTTGCCTGAGGATGTGGTGGCGTTTTTTGACGCGTTTGGAAATGCCACCCACACTGCGCTTATGTGGAATATGGTAGGCGAGGATGTGCTTATCACTGGCGCGGGTCCGATTGGCATTATTGCTGCGGGTATCTGCAAGTATGCTGGGGCACGGCGGGTAGTGGTAACTGACGTGAACGACTACCGTTTGGAGCTGGCGCGGAAGATGGGTGCTGACGCTGCGGTGAATGTTACGAGTGAGGATCTGCCCAGCGTTATGCAGAAGCAGGGATTGGTGGAAGGTTTTGATATTGGTTTGGAGATGAGCGGGAATGGCGCGGGTCTCCAGCAGATGATTTCTGTTATGCGCAACGGCGGCAAGATTAGTCTTTTGGGGATTTCCAACACGCCGGTGCCTATGGATATGAATACGGTTATCACCAAGGGACTGATGATGCAGGGCATTTATGGCCGTAAGATGGACAACTGGCATCAGATGAGTTATATGGTACAGGGTGGTTTAGATTTGACTCCTGTGATTACTCACCGGTTCCATTACACGCAGTTTGAGGAAGGATTTGCCGCAATGAACAGCGGAAAATCCGGCAAGGTAATTTTCGACTGGAGCAAGTAATTTTTTAGGATAGGATATTGTGCGGCAGGGCTGTTATGGCAGGGACCATCGGGTCAAAAGGCCGGCAGGCGGAGAAGGATAAGCGCCAAGCTAACAGGAGGGCGCGGGTCATTCGGAGGCTTCGCCTGTCTTGTATATGCCGGAAGTGTCCTTCATTCCCCCGTAAAACAAAGGGGGTCTGGACCGTAGGTCCAGCGGCGTTTTGGTTACTTTGCCGCTGTAGGCAAAGTAACCCGCGCCGGGGCGCGGAACTCCCCTTGCCTGACGGCAGGATAGAATAATTTGAGGAGGCTTTTACATTGAAACAGGCACTGGAAAAATACCGCAAGGAACTGGAAACCATCCGGGAGGCAGGGACCTGGAAGGGGGAGCGGGTAATCACCACTCCTCAGCGTTCCCGCATCGACACCACCGAGGCCAAGATGGTGGTAAACATGTGCGCCAACAACTACTTGGGACTGTCCAACCATCCGGCCCTCATCGCGGCCGCCAAGGAGAGCTACGACAAATGGGGCTTCGGCCTCTCCTCCGTGCGTTTCATCTGCGGCACCCAGGGCGTCCACAAGGAGCTGGAGAAAAAGCTGTCAGAATTTCTGAGCATGGACGACGCCATTTTGTACTCCTCCTGCTTCGACGCCAACGGCGGTCTCTTTGAAACCCTGCTGGGTCCAGAGGACGCTATCATCTCCGACGAGCTGAACCACGCCTCCATTATCGACGGCGTGCGGCTGTGCAAGGCCAAGCGGTTCCGCTATAAGAACAACAATATGGAGGACCTGCGCGCGCAGCTGGAGGCCGCTCAGGCCGCCGGGTGCCAGGTAAAGCTCATCGCCACCGACGGCGTGTTTTCCATGGACGGCTATATTGCCAACCTCCAGGGTATCTGCGATTTGGCCGACGAGTTTGACGCCCTGGTTATGGTGGACGACAGCCACGCCGCCGGGTTCATGGGCGACAAAGGCCGGGGTACCCCCGAGTACTGCGGCGTTCAGGACCGGGTGGACATTATCACCGGCACTTTCGGCAAGGCCCTGGGCGGGGCGTCCGGCGGCTACACCGCTGCCCGGCAGGAGATTGTAGACCTTCTGCGCCAGCGCAGCCGTCCCTACCTCTTCTCCAACACTGTGGCTCCGGCCATCTGCGCCGCTACGCTGAAGACCCTGGAGCTGCTTACAGCCTCTACCGAGCTCCGGGACCGGGTTCACGAGAATACCGCCTACTTCCGTGAGAAGCTGAGCAAGCTGGGCTTTGACGTGCTGGAGGGCAGTCACCCCATCGTGCCCGTGATGCTTTACGATGCCAAGGTGGCGGCAGAGTTTGCCGCCCGGATGCTGGAAAAGGGCGTATATGTGGTAGGCTTCAGCTACCCCGTGGTGCCCCAGGGCAGGGCTAGAATCCGTACGCAGGTATCCGCTGGACATACCAAAGAGGATTTGGATTTCGCTGTGGAGTGCTTCAAGGCCGTCAAGGCGGAAATGGGAATTTAGTCTTTGCTGCAAAGAGCGGCGGTCCTTCTATGGAAGGACCGCCGTGTTGACGTCTGTTTCATTTTTGTGGATATACATTCTGGTCATACCGGGCTCTCCGTCCCCCTGCGCCATGCACAGGAATTGCCAGCCGTACCGCTCATAAAAAGAGGTATGGTCCGTAACAAGGTAGAGCGTATCCACCCCCAGACGGCTCATATCGCCGCAAATGAACTCCAGCAGTTTGCCGGCGATGCCCTGACAGCGGCAATGTTCCTCCACGTATACCGCGCAAACGTTGGGCGTCAAGTCCTTGCGGTCGTGGAAGTCGTTTTCAATCACGCCCGCGCCGCCGGTTATTTCGCCCCCCTCTACCACAATATACCACTGCGGAACAACCGCTCCGCCATTGACACACGCCTGTATACTCTCCTCGTATGCCTCCAGCGGGACGCCCCATTTGGCATGAAACCATGCCGCCGCACGGCTGGACAGCTCCCGGTGTTCCCGGATTTTCAAGATTTCCATGAATAGCTCTTCCTCTTACAGCTGCAAGGGACGGAATCCGCCGTCCTCCTCGTCGTCCTCTTCCCCGTCTCTCAGGGTCTCATGATAGCCAAAATCCCTGGAGGCAGACGCGCCATCCCGGTTCAGCATGGCCTCCATCACCTTGATATCCGTTACTACGTCCATGGCGTCGGAGCTGTAGAGGTGGTCCAGCTGCCGCTCGAAGCCGTCTACAATCGCGTCCATAGTCTGCTTAATCCGCGCCTTTGCCTGACGCAGGTTGGCTCCCTCCACCCCGGTGGCCTCAAAGTCCACATAGGCGTCCAGCAGCTTCTGCGTGGTGGGCAGGTAGTAATCGAAGAACGTATGAATACGTTCCCGTTTCTCCGGATGCTCCTCCACTTCCTTGAAGATACGCTCGGTCACCTGCTCAATACGGGCAATTTTCCGGCTCAGCTCCGGGTCGGCGATACGCTGGTTGGCCCTGCGGATATTTTGCAGTACCGTCGCGTACCCCTCCTCGCCGTCCGTCTCCGGCGGCCCGAAGGGCGCTTCCTCCTCCACGGGCTGGGGGTCCGGATCCTGTTCCAGCGTGGCCCCGAACCGCAGAAAATATCCCCGTTCCCGGTCAATGTAGGCATCCTCGCCCAGATAGCCCTTATCAATAAGCTTTTGCAGCTCCTTGGCGGCCTGAGCAGGCTTACGGTTGACCCGCTTGGCAATCTCGTCCATGGGCATGGCGTCCACATTGCCGATAGCCAGAATATACCGCTGGCTCCGGCGGGTCATATTCACCAGATACCCTCCTCTGCCGAACATGATGCCGCCGCCCGCCAGGAAGCTCAGGGCCGTGAAGAAAAGATCGTAATCAACCCAGCCCCGCGCCGCCTCCGCCAGAAAACTCGGCATCATAATACCGCCCAACGCCAGGAGGATAAGCCCCATATTCCGCAGGCCCTTTCCAGGCAGCTTTTGCTTCTTCGGCTTTTTTTCCTTCGCCGGCTTTGCGTTTTCCTTCCTGCCGGGATTCACCGGTTTGGGAGGCGGACCTCCGGCGGGCCGCGCATCGGCATAGCCGCTGCGGTTTGGCGTCCCGCTGGACTGCTGCGCCGTCCGCGCCAGCTCCCTCTCCCGGGCCGCGCGGGCCTTGGCGCGGTCCAGAGCCTCGTCCAAGGCTTTCGCCATTTCATCAATCGTCATCGGCTGACCGGTCATGCGCTCTGCGGCACGGGTAGCCTCCGCCATCCGCTCCTCCGCCCGCCGCATGGCCTTCTCCACGGCGGACTCCGCCTGCTGGCCCGCGCGGCGGCCCGCTTTCTCCATTGCGTTTGCCGCCTGCCGGGCCGCCCGCTCCGCCGCCGATACGGCTCCCTGGTATCCAGCATACCCCTTGCTTTTTTCGCCGCCAAAGATATTTACAAACAGCAGAATCAGCGCCACCGGCCACACGCCGGTAGCAAAAAGTATGATGATAAGCGGCCACATGTACCAGCCCGCGTTATTGTCCGGCTTTTTATGGGGAGGCGGGGGCGGCGGGTTCTGCTGTCCCCCCGAACCCCCTCCTGTGAATTTGTCCCTGTCGTAGTAATCGCTCATGGCTGTCCTCCCTTTTTCCGGAGCTTGGTTTTATTGCCTTGCCCGTCCACAATGTAGGTGTTCTCCAGGTGGCCCCGCAGACTGTCTTTGAAGGAATCAATATATTCCCGCCGCAGCGCGTCGCGCTCAGCCAATTCCTCCGCCGTCAGACCTTCCGTCCGCTGCTTTCGGGCCAGCTCGTTTATCCGGTTAATCTTCTCCTGTTCCATTGTATGCGCCTCCCAGTGCGGTGTTTTTCGGCATCCATACTTTTTCTTGAAAGAAAAAGTATCAAAAAGAACTTTATATATAACGCTCTATTGTTACTGCGGTCCGGCCCTTTTTTGTCAGCCCGCCAACCTCCGTCAGCTTCGCCTTCCCCAGACCCCTGACGCTAATCACACATCCCTCCGTCACAGCCCGGTCCGGCTTGAGACACGGCATATGGTCTAAACTAACCCGTCCCGACTCAATCAATTCCGCCGCCCGTCCCCTGCTCAGGGAAAACGCCGCGGCGGCTACCGCATCCAACCGCAGAGACGCCGCCGTATCCCGAATCGTTTTCACCTTCGCTTCCGGAACCAGCAGCTCTTCCCGCCCGATTTCCGAAACCGTCAGCTTCACCCGTCCCGCGCCGGACCATTCCCGCAAGAAAAACTCCCGCAGCCCAGGCGACGCCACAATATCCGCGCTGTGGGGCGACACCAGAATGTCCCCCACCCGTTCCCGCGCTACGCCAAGACCCATAAGACTCCCCAAAAGGTCCCGGTGGCTCAGCGCGCTGTCCGCGCCGTGAAACGCCGCCCGCAAGAAAGCCAGCTCTCCTTCCGCCTCCTCCGCCCAGTCCGGAAGAAATACCAGAATTTTCCGCTCCGCCTCCTCATACCCGCCGTCAAAGGCATACCCGGACCGAATCCCGGCGGTATTCAGCAGCGCTTCCGCCATCCTCTGCTCCCTGGGACTGAGAAACTCCGTGGCGGCGGGAACGCACCGCCGCTCCATCTGTCCATGTTTGTCCCATATTTTCGCCAGCAGAAGCCGGTCCTCCGGCTCCTGGGCTATTTTCGCAATTATCGTATTCTTATCCATGCAAATTCTGCGTCTTATACAGCTGCGCGTAATCCCCGTCTCTCAAAAGCAATTCCTCGTGGGTTCCCTCCTCAGAAATCACCCCGTCACGAACCACCAGAATACGGCTCGCGCTGCGGACCGTAGATAGCCGGTGGGCGATAATCAAGGTGGTACGGCCCTTCGCCAGCTCGTCAAAAGCCCGCTGAATCTTCGCCTCCGTCACACTGTCAAGCGCGGACGTGGCTTCGTCCAATATCAGCACCGGAGGATTTTTCAGGAAAATCCGGGCAATGGAAATCCGCTGCTTCTGCCCGCCGGAGAGCAGCGCCCCCCGCTCGCCTACGTAGGTGTCAAACCCTTCCGGCATAGCCATAATATCATCATAAATCTCCGCCCGCTTCGCCGCCGCAATCACCTCGTCGGTACTGGCCCCGGGACGGCCATATCGGATATTTTCCATAATGCTCGCCGCGAAGAGAAACACGTCCTGCTGCACCACGCCGATGTTCCGCCGCAAACTTTGCTGCGTTACATCCCGCACGTCATGTCCGTCAATCGCGATACTGCCCTCTACCGCGTCGTAAAACCGGGGAATCAAGCTGCAAAGGGTAGTCTTCCCGCCCCCGGACGGCCCCACCACCGCAATCGTCTCCCCCGGCTGTACATGGAGGGAAACATGGTGCAGAACCTCCGTATCGTCCCGCTCATAGGAAAAGCTGACGCTCTCCACATCAATCTTACCCTTGACCTTTTTCAGCTCCAGAGCGTCCGGCTTATCCTTCAAATCCGGCTCAATCCGCATCAGCTCCGCAAACCTCCCCAGTCCGGCGAAACCGTTCGCCAGCATCTCCGAAAGGGTGGAGAGTTTGCGCATGGGGTTAATAAACGTGCTGGTGTAGAGACTGAACGTAATAAGGTCAACGTACGTCATTTTCCCATCCATAATCAGCAGTCCGCCCACGGCAATCACCGTAACAGGCAGAATGCACAGGAAAAATTCCATAGAGGAATTGAACCGCGCCATGGCCCGGTAAAATTCCCCCTTGGACACCTTGAACCGCTCGTTGGCGCCCTCGAACTTCCGGCTCTCCGCGTTCTCGTTGGAAAACGCCTTCGCCGTGCGCATACCGGAAATACTGGACTCAATGTCCGCGTTGATGCCCGCCGTGGTCTGCTTCACCCGCTTGGACGCCCGGGACATATTCCGGCGGTTGAGATTCACCACTATCAGGAAAATAGGAATCATCATCAGCATCACCAGGGCCAGCCGCCATTGGATGGTAAACATAATCGCAATTGCGCCCACCACCGTCACGCCGGAGATGAACACGTCCTCCGGGCCGTGGTGAGCCAGCTCCGTGATGTCAAACAGCTCCGCCGTCATCCGGCTCATAAGGTGGCCGGTACGGTTTTTATCGTAGAAGCCAAAAGACAGCGTTTGCAGATGGCTGAAAAGGTCCTTACGGATATCCGCCTCCACCAGCACTCCGAAGGTGTGGCCCCAGTAGCAGACTACGTATTGCAGGCACGACCGAATCAGGTACGCCCCCAGCAGAAGAGCGACCACCACAAAAAACGCCTGATATTTGCTCTCCGGAATCAACTCGTAGAGACACATTCGGGAGACATAGGGAAAAGTCAGATCAATCAAGGAAATCAGCAGCGCACAGGCCATATCCAGCGTAAAGAGGCCCAGATGAGGCCGGAAATAGCTGAGGAAAATGCGCATCAGGCTTTGGTTCTGGAAATCTCGTTTTTTCATGAAGTCCCTCCGTAACAGCTTGCTTATTTCTCTTCATTGTAACATATCCGCTTTTCTGATGCAATGGTGGGATTCTTTAATTTTTTTGTTGTGGGACAGAGGAAGTGTCTGCCTTTTTCCTGGTCCAAATACTACCATATGGCGTGATATCCCCGCCTTTATTCTGCCAAACAATAGGATAAAGGCGGGTGATGAAAGTGACATTTCCACGTTTAGAAGACTTGAGGGTTGACAGCGACCTTCGCCAGCGGGATATCGCGGAATACCTTCATATGCATTTGGAGGTATATCGAAGATATGAAAAAGGAACCCGTGAAATCCCTGTCTGGGCTGTTATCAAGTTAGCCAAATTTTATAATACCAGCACCGACTACATTTTAGGACTGTCGGACCAGAGAACCCTTGAGAAATAATCCGCCACCGTTTAGTGGCAGAACCTCAGCAAAATGATACCAAATGGTAGCATTTCACTGAGGTGATTTGCGTGACATACCATCGAATACGGGATTTGCGTGAGGATAACGATAAAACGCAGCAGGAGGTCGCGGAGTATCTTATTATGAAACGCGGCGTTTATCAGAGGTACGAAAGCGGAGAACGTGAAATTCCCGTTTGGGCTCTCGTCAAGCTGGCCGACTTCTACCATACCAGTACCGACTACATTTTGGGCCGTACTGACCGCAGGGAACCTATCAAATGAGAAAGCTGCTTTTATTTTCTGTCCCCTTTGCCGCCGGAATACTGCTCTGCCAATATATCCTGCCTGAAATCTGGCGGACCTGGGCCGCGCTTGCGGTTTTGGCGTGCGGCGGGATTGGGGCGATGCTCCTCAAGGGGAGGAGGCGTTTGGCGGCGGGCATTGCCGCCAGCGGACTTGTGGCGGGAATCCTGTGGTTTTCCGGTTACGCGGCTCTCTATCTGTCACCGGCGGAAGCCCTGGCAGGAACGGAAGACGTCGTGACGCTGGAGTTGATGGATTACCCCGAGGAGGCCGGACACGGCGGCCGCTGTGTAGTGCGGGTATTGGACCGCGGTTTACGGGGCAAGGTGATGTATTACGGCGGATATGATCTTCTTGACCTGGAGCCTGGGAACCGGATTACAACTACGGCGAAATTCTACAGCGCGGTCAATTTGGCAGGGGAAAAGCGGACAAGCTTCACCTCTCAGGGGATTTTTCTGCGGCTTTACGGCAAGGGCGAGGCTCTTGTGGAGCCAGGCGGCGCGGGAAGCCTGCGGTATCTGCCCCAGCGGGTGGCTTGGAGTCTGCGGCAGACAGCGGAGCGTATCTACGGTGAACCGGCCCGAGGATTTCTTACGGCTCTGCTGACCGGGGAACGGGACGGGCTGGATGTGCAAAGCTCTATGGACCTTACGGAGAGCGGGTTAATTCACATCACCGCTGTCTCTGGACTGCACTGCGGAATTTTGATTGGCTGTTTGGGTCTGCTGGTGTTCCGGCGGCAGAAGCTGACGGCATTTTCAGGATACCCCGTGCTCCTGGCGTATATGGTCATGGTGGGATGTACGCCGTCGGTGGTACGCTCCTGCGTAATGGTAGGATTTTTCCTGCTTGCGCCGCTGGTGGGACGGGAACAGGATACGCCTACGTCCCTGGCGGGAGCCCTGTTGGTAATTTTGGCGGCAAATCCGTTTGCGGCGGCATCGGTGAGTTTACAACTCTCCTTTGCCTCGGTGACGGGATTGCTGGTGGCCGCGCCCAAAATTTATGCCGTGCTGAACGCGCGCCGTCCTTCCATGGGGCGGACGTTGGGTTTGGTATGGAACTTTGCGGTTGGTACGGTGGCGAGCAGTCTGGGCGTGATGGTTTTGACCGCGCCGTTGACGGCTGTGTATTTTGGTACGCTGACGCTGATTTCTGTGTTGTCTAACCTGCTGGTGTTATGGATGATGCCGGTATTGTTTACTGCCGCGCTGGCGGTGACAGCCGGGTGTGCGCTATGGCCGGGATTCGACGCGGCGGCGTTTCTGCCGGAGGCGATGGCGCGGTACGTGCTGCGGACAGCGGGAATCATGACGGAGATACCGGGGCACTGTATCCATTTTACGGGACCGGCGGTAACGTTGTGGCTGTTGCTGTCGTATACGCTGCTGGCGGTGTGCGCGGTGAGCCGGGACAGGCGGAGAAAATATCTGTTTGCGGCAGTGATTGCAGCGGTTTGCCTGGCGGCGGCAAAGGCGTTGCCGGTGATGGCCCTGCGGGGCGGGGAACTGACGGCGGCCGCAGTGGACGTGGGGCAGGGTTCGGCCACGCTGCTGCATTCCGATGGAATAACCGCGTTGGTGGACTGCGGAACGCTGGGGACAGGAACGGGGCCGGGCGCCGCTGTGGCAAATACCATGGAGGCTTACGGCTGGGATGGGCTCGACTATGTCATTTTGACCCACTATCATGAGGACCACGCCGGCGGGTTGGCTGAACTGCTGGCGAGAGTAAATATTGGGATGTTTCTTCTTCCTCAGCTGTTGGGAAGCGAGGATCAGGCCGCGCTACAGGAGGAGGTCCTGGCTTTGGCGGAACGGTACGGTGTACCGGTGCGTTATGTGGAAAGCGCGGAGTCGCTGGAGCTGGGAACGGCGCGGTTGCAGGTTTATCCGCCGCTGTCGGTTGGCGGGGTCAACGAAGAGGGGCTGACGGCGTTGTGCAGCGCGGGAAGGTTCGACATTCTGGTGACCGGAGACATGGGTGCGGATACGGAACGGAAGCTGGTGGAAACCTATGAGCTGCCGGATATTGAGGTGCTTGTGGCAGGACATCATGGGAGTAAGAACTCTACTTCTGTGGAGTTGTTGGAAACGGTGACGCCGGAGGTAGGAATCATCAGCGTAGGGGCGGGCAATACCTTCGGGCATCCGGCGCAGGAGGCTATGGACCGGATGCGGGAGGCTGGTATGACGCTGTACCGTACAGATTTACAGGGGAATATCCTGATTCAAGTACACGGCGATTAAAGTTCTTTTGATACTTTTCTTTCAAGAAAAGTATGTATGCCGAATGGCACTGGAGGGCAGCATGGCAGAAAGAAAAAAAACAGACAGTTCCGGTTACCAGAAGCTGCGGTCTGATTTGGCGGCGGGGACGCTGGGGACCGTCTACATCTTCTACGGTGAGGAGAGCTATTTACGGGAACACTATCTGTCGGAAATGCGTAAGCAGTTGGTTCCGGAGGGGTTTGAGGAGTTCAATTATCACCGGCTGGAAGGCAAAGGGCTGACCGCGCAGGCGTTGACGGATGCGGCGGAGGCTATGCCCATGATGGCTCTGCGGACGATGGTGCAGGTTACGGATTGGGATTTGTTCAAGCTGAACGAGGAGCAGCGGAATGGCCTTATCGCGCTGTTGGAGGATTTTCCGGAGTATTGCTGTCTTGTATTTGTCTATGACCAGATTGCGTACAAACCGAATAAGACCTATAAAAAGCTGAATGCCGCTGTAGAAAAATATATACAGGCTGTGCAGTTCAAGGAACAGAGCCAGAATGAAATTCTAAAATGGATTTCAAAACGCTTCAAGGCCGCCGGACACACTATTGATGTGCCAGCGGCGGAGCATCTGATTTTTACCTGCGGCAGCTTGATGAACGGGCTGATTCCGGAAATTGGAAAAATTTCCGCTTACGCCAAGGGGGAACGGATTACAAAGGCCGATATTGACGCGGTGGCGGCCCCGGTGCTGGAGGCTCAGGTATTTGAGATGACCAGGGCGGTTTCCAAGGGAGACTTTGACCGGGCGGCGGAAGTATTAGGGTCTCTGCTGAAATTGCAGGAGGAGCCGTTTCTGCTGCTGTCCTTGATGGGTACGGAGCTGCGCAAGCTGCAATCCGCCCGGATTGCGCTGGATACGGGGCGGGACCGTTTCTGGTTAATGGAACAGTGGAATATGCGCTCGGATTACGGGGCCAAGCTGCTGTTGGAGAACGCCAGGCGGGTAACCCGGCCTTGGTGCGCCAGGGCGGTACGGCGGTGCTACGAGGAGGACCTGCGGATTAAGAGCGTCAGCGGCGTGGACGGGGCTGGAGAGCTGAAGCTGCTGCTGATGGAGCTGGCACAGCCGGATATATAAGCATTTGACTGTCAGGGAGGAAACCTATGAGACGGGTCCGGGAGGTTATCGTGGTAGAGGGCCGCTACGACAAAAACGCCCTTCGCCAGGCGGTGGACGCCACGGTGGTGGAGACAAAGGGGTTTGGTGTATTTAACGACCGGGAACGGCTGGCGCTGCTGCGGCGGCTGGCGGCGGAACGCGGGCTGATTCTGCTGACTGACAGCGATGGGGCCGGGTTTGTCATCCGGAACTTTCTGAAAGGCGCGATTCCTAAAAACCAGCTGAAGCAGGCGTATATCCCAGATGTCTACGGTAAGGAGCGGCGAAAGACCGCCCCGGGGCGGGAGGGCAAGCTGGGGGTGGAAGGTATGCCGCCGGAGACGCTGGTGGAGGCGTTGGAGAAGGCGGGCGCCACCTTTGAGGACAGCGGGGACCGGGAGAGGCGGCAGGCCGTTACCAAGTCGGATTTTTATGAGCTGGGACTTACAGGCGGGCCGGACAGCGGGGCGAGGCGGGCGGATTTGCTGAAAAAACTGGGGCTTCCGGAGCGTATGACCGCTAACGCCCTGCTGGAGGCGGTGAATATTCTGTACTCCAGAGAGGAGTTTTTTCAGGAGGTGGCCTTTGTATATACCAGTTAAATCTTGATGGGGATGAGACGCAGGTCTGTCGAAAATATTGGGATGTAATGTATAAAGGGCGGTTTCACCACCTGCTACTCAATTCGACAAATCTCAGTTTGTAGAGAGGTTAGTATGATTATTGCTGTAGATAATTCAAATCTTTTTGAAGCCGCAACCATACATTCAATATCATGGAAAGAATCGCATAGTTCTTTCTGTTCGCCGGAATTCGTAGAGCGGCATACTCCAGAACATCAGCAGATATACCTAAGCAATAAGCTGACCGATGGGAGCAAGTTCTATATACTTGTCGAAGAAAAGCCGATAGGGATTGTCTCTGTAACAGGCAATTTGATCGCAGACCTTTATGTGCTTCCTGACAAACAGAATATGGGCTATGGAACAAAATTGCTCAGATATGCTATCGAAGAATGTACAGATATCCCTACTCTATGGATACTTGAGAATAATGTCAACGCAGAAAGGCTGTATCGTCGAATGGGGTTTAAAAAAACCGGGAGAATTCATTCTATTGCTGATGGACTTGACGAGATTGAGTTTACATTAGCATAAATTTGTATTTATCGGAGAGATTTCATCTGTTGGGTGAAATCCCCCTTGACAAATCTTCTATTTTGCGCTATACTGAACTCAATGATATGTGCAGGGAATCATGGGGGTATAGCTCAGCTGGGAGAGCGCTTGAATGGCATTCAAGAGGTCAGCGGTTCGATCCCGCTTATCTCCACCAATCACCCGAAAAGGGAACCGAAAACCGTCGTAATCTTACGATTACGACGGTTTTTCTTTTGATTTGTTCAGAGTTGTAATTCAGCACCTGCCTGCGTAGAACGCTTGATTTTTCAAAAATATTTGACAAATCAAGGAGTGCTAAAAATGGCTAAAATCAAAATGAAAACAGCGTCACAGCTGCGGAAGCCCTCTGTGAAATATCTCCAAAATTTCCACGAGAAATTATAGGAACGCACAAAAAGAAAAAGATGTAAAAATACTTGTTGACAAATCGATGAGTTTGATATATTTTAGTTATAGACATAGGCAATTGGTCTGCAACATTTTGTATTCCTATAATTGAATATTCGGATGAACGGCCTAGGAGAGTCCGCAAAAGCGGCGCCGAAGGAGCAACTGCCATTCTCTCTCAGGTAAAAGGGACTGGGCCGGGACGAAATCTGGAAAGCGCTGCGGCGCACCGACGGGGCAACCGGAATCTTCCTCCGGGAATCTCTCAGGTTTTCATGAACAGAGGCGTGATAGTATTTGTCGCGCCCTGTTTTTTTGCCCCGCAGCGGTACTGCGAAGAAACAGGTCATACGAAAGTGTGGCCTGGCTTTTTTTCAGTACTTTAGGTTTCCATGGGGCAATGGGAGCGCACTCAGCAAAAGACTGTTTTTCCGCCTGATCTGGGCATAAATTATATTGTAACAGGAGGTAACAACCCGATGAGCGATTTGAAGCGCACCCAACTCTACGACGTCCACGTGGCCGCAGGAGCTGCTATGGTGGACTTCGGCGGATGGGAGATGCCTATCGAGTATCCCACCAAAATCGTGGCCGAGCACCTGTACACCCGCCACGCGTGCAGTCTCTTCGACGTATCCCACATGGGCCGTATCCTGGTGGAGGGGCCGGAGATGGTCCCCTTCCTCCAGCACGTGCTCTCCAGCAACGTGATGGCCCTGGACCTCAACCAGGCCCAGTACGCTATCATCCCCAACGAAAACGGCGGCGCGGTGGACGACGCCTACCTCTACCGTTTTGAAGAGGACCGGTATCTGCTGGTGGTCAACGCCGCCAACACAGACAAGGATTTGGCCCATCTCAACGAGCAAATCAAAAACTACAACGCCAAGATGACGGTCATTACCAGCGATTGGGCCGCTATCGCCGTCCAGGGCCCCAAGGCCAAGGAAACCCTGCAAATTCTCTCCGGCGGCGCGGCCATCACCGAGCCGGTGAAAAACGCCCTGAACACCCTGCAATTCGAGGGCCGCACCGTCCGGGTGGCCAAGACCGGCTACACCGGCGAGCCCATTGGCTACGAGGTCTACATCGAGAGCGCGGAGGCCGCCTGGCTTTGGAACCGGCTTGTTGAGCTGGGGGCAAAGCCCGCCGGACTGGGGGCCCGGGATACCCTTCGTCTGGAGGCATGCCTGCCCCTGTACGGCCATGAGATGGGCGCGGACCCCGAGGGGAAGGAAATCCCCATTTTCGCCGTACCACTGGCGAAGTTCGCCGTCAGCTTTTCCGAGCAGAAGGGTGATTTCATCGGCAAGGAGCCTCTGACCAAGCAGTACGAAGCCTTCAAGCGCATTCAGAACCGGGATTTCTCCAGCACGGCGGACCTGCCCCGGCGCATCCTGCCCATCACCCTGCTGGATAAAGGCGTCATGCGGGCGGGGATGCCGGTGTACAAGGGGGAGAAGCCCATCGGCTTTGTCACCAGCGGCACCATGGTCCCCTACTACCGCCACGAGGGCGAGGGACTGCAAACCGTCATCCTGGAGGAGACCGCCAAGCGGTCCATTGGTCTCGCCATCCTGGACAGCGACACCCTGGAGGACGACTGTGTGGAAATCGACGTCCGGGGCAAGCGCCTGAAGGCCGTCATTCCCCCCTACCACATGCGGGTGGACGCGCCTCCCTTCGCCCGCCCCATCCTCTACCGCCCCAATGAGGACGAAAACGCCGCCGCCTCCGGCGACCGGACGCCCAAGGCCCTGGAGCTTATTGGCAGAACCCTGGAAAACCACGTCTGGCGGCAGGAGCAGTGCGTCAACCTCATCCCCTCGGAGATGACGCCCTCCCGGGCGGTGCGCCTGCTGTGCGCCAGCGACCCCTCCTTCCGCTACGCCG